>DGIN01000082.1:2219-18474 GCA_002387325.1 Bacteroidales bacterium UBA4621
AGGTACGGAAAGTGCATAAACTGTATATTTTTGAGGAGTTCAAATAACACATACAGACCATAAAGAAAAGAATGGCACTATCTTTGTGTTTATATTTACGAGTTACCCAAAATCTATCACTTTATCCCAAAGTATAGCACTTTATTTCAAAATCTATCACTTTATATAAAAAACAAACGGCTATGAAACAGAGACTTGCAATCCTATCAGTCTTGGCGGTTATTGCCTTTTCGGGTATATACGCACAACCGATCGGCACACCGTCCGATAGCAAGCGTATCGACACACTGGCACACTGCCTGCGTATGCGGAATGACAGTGCGGAAGTGTATATCTATCACGGTGTGCCTTATGCCTACGCCGAGCGTTTCCGTCAGCCGGTATTGGCAGACGGCATAGAGCCGGCGGACGACTATATACACAGCCATGTGGCGTGCTACCAGCGTGTGCAACCCGCCGACAGCACCAAGAAATACAGCGAGGCAAACATCGTATTGGCAGCCGGAGCCGAGTCTCCGCTCACCGAGGACTGCCTTGTGCTGACTATCAACAGCCCCAATCCTTTGGATGCGGCACCGGAAGCCAACCTGCCGGTATTGGTCTATATCCATGGTGGTAACTACTATGCCGGTGGCGGTGAACGCGTGCCGACCCAGTTGGCGGAGTTTGCACTGCTCGAACAGGTGGTAACGGTAACGGTTACCTACCGTTTGGGTATCTTCGGCTATCTGTACCAACCCGATTCGTCATCGGTCAATCTCGGTCTTCAAGACCAGTTGACCGCCCTCAGATGGGTGCATAACAACATCGGTCGTTTTGGCGGCGATGCCGACAACATCACCCTTGCGGGGCAATCGGCAGGCGCACAGAGCGTGGTCTATTGCTTGGCAGACACGGCACGTGTACCGATTAACCGCGCAGTGGTATTCTCGGCACCTATGGGTCTGACCACATCGGAATGTTCAGGCAAGAGACGTACAAAGTGGGTGCGCAACTATCTCGGCACGCAAGACTCGTGGACGTGCAGTGCAGATACCTTGCTGGCAGCGCAGTTGCACTATATGTCCGCCCATTCCTCCGCATGGCATTCCCTACCCTTCTCGCCCACAGGGTTGCCACAGATGCCGTGCTACGGTGAGAAAGTAAACTGGCCGAAGCAAGTGGTGGTATGCGCCCAGAAAGACGATGGCAGTATGTTCGGACCGAAACCGTTGTGGCCGCTGGTAACGAGTTATGTATTCACCGCTCCCGCCAAACGCTACACGCGCTATCTGAAGAAACAGGGCGTGGAGGCACAGTACCACCTCTACACATGGGAGCCGCGCGGGTCGGAACTGAAAGCGGCACACTGCGCCGAGTTGCCGCTGCTATTGGACGGCATCGAGGAATACTGGGTAGGTTCGTGGATAATGGGAGACGTAACTTTGGACGAGATACGTCCGCTACGCACCCGGTTTATGGATGATTTTGCCCGCTTCATGCGCACGGGCGAGTGGCAGATGGAGATGTGAGGAGTGCCCTATTTGTAGGGAAAAGACGGGATGGGGTTGCATATATCGCATTTATTGTGTACCTTTGTACGCTATGAATTTTGAAGGAATAATTTTAGGGTTGGCTGCGTTTGTGTGCATAGGTATGTTCCACCCCATTGTAATCAAAACAGAGTATTATTTCGGCACACGCTGCTGGTGGGCTTTTGCCTTTGCAGGGACAGGTGCTGCGACAGGGTCGCTGTTTGTGGAAACGACCTATCTATCGGCGGTGCTCGGTGTATTTGCCTTCTCGTGCTATTGGTCGATACTCGAACTCTTTGAGCAAAAGAAGCGTGTTGAAAAAGGCTGGTTTCCACGTAACCCGAAACGGAAATAAACGGCTCCATTAATTTTATTTTGGAGACACATATGGTCAAAAATGGTTCAAACAGGCGTTATCGGGTGTTTTCGCATCCATAAATTACCATTAAAAAGCCATTAAAGAGACTTCGTTAATTATCGTTAATTATTCCGAGCATATCCATATTTTTACAACATCACAACAAAAAGAGGATTTCCAATAAGTCTAAAAGAACAACGAAAAGCCAAACAAGTCTGACGACTTGACCGCGGACGAGGGCGTCCGCGTCCCCGGTCAGACGGTATATTTTACGAAAAAAGCATCAAAAAAGAGGCTGTCTACACTTGTCAGACAGCCTCTTTTTGATATAGAAAAATGAAATCAGACACGCATTTGCATAGCGTTGTGGAGGCAATGTACTTCGCAGGGTCCCATAATGTTTTCGAGAATACCGTCTGCTTCAAACATCACGTGCTTACGGGTAATAACCTGTATATCCTGCCCCGTAAAAGAATGTATAAACGGGAGTTCGGTCAAACGTCCGTTGAACAGTTTGGGTATAGCTTTCATCACTTGTCTGAAAGTAGGTTTTCTGACAAAAATAGAATGGAATACCCCGTCGCTTGGGTCCGCGTCCGGGTTCTGTCGGATACCTCCTCCCGAATAAGGGCCGTTGCCTATATTCATAGTAAAAAGCAAATCATTGACGATGGTTTTTCCATCGACCACCAACTGCACTCTAAAAGGTTTCTGCGCGCATATAGCCGCCAGAAGAGCAAAGAAATAGTTGACGTGGTGGCTTCCGATATAGTATTTGAAAGTAGCCGCCCATGAGCAGCAGAGCGGGTCCACTCCGAAGCCTACTGAATTGATGAAATAACGATGATGCTCAATGCCGTTCCTCCAATAGGTAAGGCAGCCGACATCAATGGGTCGACATTTCCCGTAGAAGAAACGGTCCAATGCCGTTTTGTAGTCTTTGTCCAGTCCCCAGAATCGTCCGAAATCGTTGCCTGTCCCCCGTGGCATCAAGCCGAAACAGACCTTGCGGCGTTGCTCATCGGAGATATTGGCACGCATAATGCCATTGACAGTTTCGGAAAGCGTACCGTCTCCGCCCAAGACAAGGATTTCGTCGTAGCCTTTCTCCACCAGTTCACGACCTAATTCGATAGCATGCCCCGCATATTTGGTTACACGGTACGTAAAAGGCTTATGACGCCGGCGCAGAAGTTTCCACAGGTAGATTCGTTGCGCACGAAAGGCTCGTTTGCCGGATTTCGGGTTAATAATTATTCCTAACACTAATTCAATGCGTATGCACAATACATAATGCACGATAATCATTTTCGTGCAAATGCGGTGGCAAAGTTACAAAAAAAACGGGAGACTGCCAAATAAAAATCAGAAATCGTCGTCAGAAAGGGCAGTTTGCGCTTTGGCAGCAGCATTGGCGGCTTCCGAACAGGATTTTTGCAGCCGTTCCGTCATTTTAGGTATATATGCCGGTGCGATGTCATAGTCGCGTGCATTTCCCTCTGACAAGACCACACGCACTTTGACAATACCGATACCCTGTTGCACTTTGGCAATAAAATCTTCCGGGAGTTGGTATCGTGTATAGGTGCGGTAACAGAAAAGCGTTGCTCCGTTCACCACATTGTTACTTTTTTCCTGCTGCACCCTGTCGTCCGCCACACGGCGGAGGGTCATCTTGGTATCGTCTGCGAAGCGAATCAAGACACGTGAGGTGTTGTCATAGGTGTAGTAGTCGGTAGAAGCAGTGAGTTTGAGCACAAGATAGGATACGGTGTTTTCACCGATATTTTCTTGTGCAACAGCCATTTGCGGTTTGTATTGTGCGCCTTGGGGTTTAGCATCCGGAAAGACGACAAAAGTGCCGCGGTATTCCTCTGCCGCAAGCGTTACGGTTGCCAACAGAGCCAACAAAAAAACAGAACGTTTCATATTACTATTATTTATCGTTAAAACCATCATTTTGAAGAAAAACCAACAGTTTTTCCATATCGGTGAATACTTGGTCTGCCCCCTCGTCACGCAGGAGTGAGTCGGGGAGCGGTCCCGTATTGACCGCAATGGTGTACAAGCCGGCAGCCTTTCCAGCACGGACACCGAGCGGAGCGTTTTCGATGACGCAACATTGGTCTTTAGGAAGACCGCTTCGTTCCCACGCTTTGAGGTACGGTTCCGGATTCGGTTTACCGACAGTAACATCAAAGGCGGTAATCATCTTTTCGCGCGAGAATATACCGGGGAAATTAGCCTCTATATTATCAAACAGGCTCTTTTGCCCGGAGCCGGTAACAATCCAAATCTGTGCTCCTTGCGCTTTAAGAAAGTCCAGAACGGCTTTTACCCCCCTCATCGGTTCCGCTCCTCCGCGCTGTAGGAAAGCCTGCGATTTCTCGTGGTAGATAGACCAAATCTCCTCATCGGAAGCATTGCGGTGTTCGTATTTGAGAATGGCCTCGTGTATAACGTCCTGCCCGGTGCGCCCTTCGTTGATGTAGCAGTCTTGTGCCGTAAAAGGCAGTCCGTGCCGGGACATCACCTCTTCCCAGGCAGCAGCGTGGTTGGGCATACTATCGAAGAGGACACCGTCCATATCAAAAAAGAATCCTTGTTTCATTGAGTAGTAAGAATTGTATTTTTAGAGGAAGTAGAAATTTTAGATATTATAGAAATTCTATAGGAACTATATATTCTATAATTTCCCGGATTTATCCGTATTGTCTTTCTCCGAAGATGGCACTGCCTATGCGCACCATCGTGCTGCCTGAGGCAATGGCTTGGAGATAATCTTCGCTCATGCCCATACTAAGGGTATTCCATTCCGGGTGGGTATGGTAGATAGCCGAAAGCGTATCAAAACAGCGTTGTATCTCCGCCGTGTCATCGGTGTTGGTAGCCATACCCATGATGCCCTCCACGTGTATGTAAGGCATTTGCGCAAGCACACCGCTATCCAACAGAGTTTGGAGTTCTCCGGGCAAGAAACCGCTCTTGGTCTCTTCACGGGCGACATGCACCTCCAGCAAAACATTCACCACTCTATTGATACGTGCCGCCTCGCGTTGTATAGTCTCCAACAGGCGCAGACTATCCACGCTATGAATGAGAAAGACAAACGGTACGATTGCCCTCACTTTGTTGGTTTGCAGGTGTCCGATCATATGCCAGCGAATGTCTTTGGGTAGGAGGTCGTGCTTTTTGAGAAGTTCCTGCACGTGGCTCTCCCCGAAGTCTCGTTCGCCCGCCCTGTACGCTTCGGCAATCATTTCTACGGGGTGGAATTTACTGACACACAGCAGCGTAACGCCCGCAGGAATGTGGGTGCGAATGGCAGCGATATTGTTAGCAACGGACATTTATGTTCCTATGCCGCATAGCGGCAAGAAAAATGGAAGAAAACAAACCAAAAGTTATTCTATGATAATGCGGGAAGCACTATCTCCACACTGCGGGCGAGGTGCCCGCTTCCCCGGTTAATGGATATCGTTTACAGCGCGGTAGACCTCAAGGATAGTTGAACGGGCGATGGAGACAATCTCACAGTCGAGTGTTTCGAGGTACTTGCGGAGATTGCCGAGTGCCACATCAATCGTGGTTGCGTGTACGAGGATACTGACGGCTTTTCGTTTCTCTTTACCGTCATCTTCCACGGTAATCATCTCAACCCGCGCTTTGAACCAACGGTCTCCCTCGGGGTCTTCGACCATATCATAGAGTTGGACTTTTTTGCAACTCGGTGTCTCGCAATCGCCGAAAATCAGCGGTTTGATGTCCTCCATCAGGCGGTTCTCCACATCGGCACAATTGAGTCCCTCAACGAGATAGGTCTCTTTTACATTCTTGGGATTATCCTCGCCGGTCTGGCGTTGATAGTTTACTTTAACTTCGTAAAAAAGCATATTTCAATTAAGAATTAATAATTAACAAATAACATACGTAGTATGACATTCTTTTTTCCCTATTCTGAGTCTATCCACAGGGTAAGGTCAGGGAAAGAACAGGGAGAATGCCATATTCTATCCTATAACTATCCTATAACCATCCTATAACAAATCAATAGTTGATCAACCCTTTGACATCGGTGGCAGACAATTTGCCAGTAGGCATAGCCCGCAGGGTTCCCGACCACAAGATGAGCGGTGCCGTAGGGTGAAGGTCAATCACAAAATCCATAGTCGTATTTTCATTCTCCATCAGTTGCCATCCCGGTTGCAAGGTAAAACAGACATCTCCGACGCACCGTTTGTTGATCGAGTGCATACAGGCGGGATTGGTCAGCACTTCCGCCTGCGGGAAAGCAAGTTGTACCCCTTCGAACTCCATAAGGAAATTCGCCACTTGCCGTTGTATTGTTTCCAGCGAGAGCCGTTTCTGTTCGATGAGCGTACGATTGAGGTAGATAGCATATCCGAAACCTCCGTCCACCCAGCGTTCATGTCCGTATAGAGCCATCAGGTAGGTGCTTGTCAGTGCCGCAGCCTGATCGACATTAAACTGTTGCACAGGCATTTGCGCAGACGACATCACCTCTTTGCCCATACCGAGGACAGGGCGTCCGATGAGCAGAATTTCATAGTTGTCGTGTCCAATACGTTTATCCAGTTGCTCCATAAGGTAGCCCAAATCCTGGTTGAGCCACAGATACATATCTTCCTGTTCGGCGGATTGTATATAGTCGGAAGCGGCTTGCGGAGTGATGGTATTGAGTTCCAGCATCAGCAGATCCGGTGTGATGTCCGTCCCCAGTTGCTGAGATTGCTGCAAGGCGAGTGCCAATTCGATGACCAGCGTATTCGCCGCAGGCGAGTGGCGGAGAATATCTTTCGAGAGATAGGAGAATGACTTTTCGCGTTCTGTATCCGTGGGATACATATACATAGGAATATCCATTCGCGGTGTCCACCATCGTGCTGCCAATTCACCGAAACGCCCGTTTATATTCTGTTGGTCTGCTGCTGCGGGGAGTCCTTCGGGATAGAACGAGGAGGTCGCCCAATGCTGCTCGTCGGTATCTATCCAGCAGCAGGCATTCGCCGCATGCCCAGCCAAGAGGATGGTTGTCTCTGGGTGGATACCGACAGCATATATTTTCGACTGCGTGCCGTGCAACATACGCATCTCATCGGTGATGGTAGGTGAAAGCAAAGCACGTGGCGAGAGTTGGAGCGCAGTACCAATTCCCTGCACTTGGCTGTCTTCCAACAAGATATGCGGCATACGGTCGCGCCGCGAATAGTACTTATCCATTGCATATCCGTGTTCCATAGGAGTGGTGCCGGTCATACAGGTAGCCGTGGTCTCGTTGCCTCCCAAGACCATATGCGGGAACGAGAGTGAAGTTTGGAACGCCTCTTCGCTGAGAGTACGCAGGCCTCCTTTTGCCCAATATGGCCGGAGCAAAGCGAGGTTCTGCTCTGTCATTCCGTCCACCACAGCCACCACCGTCAAACGGGGGGCAGCCCATAGCAGAGATGGAAAAAGAAGAATGATTACCGTATGATATAAATGAGTCTTGCACATAGATGAACAGCAGGAATAATCAGCAGCCGCCAGCCAAAACCGACGAGGGGATGAATAGAAAAGAATGTGAGAAAACCGACGACAAGCAACAGGGCAAGGTAGATGATACCCATCACGACCTCGACCCACCACGACCATTTGGCACGGTGCCTGTCCCACAGGCTGATTGCCACCAAGAAAAGCGCAAACAGAGCGATACCGAGATACCACGTAGCATACCATGGTACGGGCTGTATTTCAAAATGATGTATATCACCGATTTGCACTATTTGTGTGCCATCCGGCATACGGGCTTCAGACAGAAAAAACATCAGTTCCTCCGGCAAGAAAAGCCGTTGTTCTCCATACATCGGCTGATCGGCACGAGCCCCGAAAAGGAGGTTGATACCGAAATCAGCCCACGAGGCAGGACGCGTGTAATGTCGCAAAAAAGTGCGATAAGTCTGCCCCTCCGCACCGATATAGGTAGAAATGATACTGTCTTCGAGTATCTGCTTGATCAGTTGATACGGACGTGTGGCGCAATTGTCGAACACGAAATTATAGAGATAGTAACGATTCCGGGGTTCGTAATTGACTACCAATGCTTCAAAAAGCGATTGACGCTGCGGAAGAGTGAGATTAAGTACCTGTTCATAGACCGGACGTTGATGTCGAGCATAGCCGAAAAAGAAACTATCAGCGGATTCAATACCGAGTTGATAATAGGTTTCGCCCCGCATAAACTTCCAATAGAAATGGTCGGTATTGAAATCAAAGATACCATAATTGAACACGACATCCAACTGATTGACAGAATCTTGCACGCGCAAAGCCGTATGCCCGTAACGGGAATACAACTCATTTCCCGGAGCACAAGTAAGCAACGATATTCTGGATTGCTCACTCAGGTACCGCTGCCCTGCAAAGGCAGAGACAGTTCCCCATAGCACTATCAGCAATATGCCCACCCTATTGCGCATAGCAGTACACCAGATTGGGAACAAAGGTTAGCAGCAAGCCCAGCAGGAAGCCGCAGACAACTTGCAAGGAGGTATGTGCATTGAGATGCAAACGGGCGTACATTAACAGCAGTGCTGCCAAAAACATACAGACAACCAGCCATACAGACGGCATAATGCCGGTACACATACAGAAACTCATCACTCCGCCTATCAAGCCTCCTATCGCAGTCAGGTGTGCGGATATTTTCCACCACTGATTGACAATGGCAACAACAATCAGGGCTACAGTGGCACCGACAGCTGTCAGCAGCAACCATGTCGGCACTTTGAGTGTAGTAAACATAAAATAGCCCCAAAACGCAAAGCAGGCAATCGTATATATATAAGGAGTGGTGCGCTGTGCGGACTGCTCTATATAGAGGTCGCTCACATTACCCCGCTTGATAAGAATCAGTATCGCAGTCAGAGGAATGATACACGTCAGCAGCAACGTACCGACAATGCTGACCCACCAATAGACGGAAGGCAACGGCAGGAAATTGATAGAGAATGCAGCACAGAAGAACGCCATTCCGTAGGTCGGGACAAACAGCGGATAGAGCAATATGCTCATCCCTTTGGACAATATGGTGAGCAGTTGTTTCATTGTACTACAGAACGCCGCAGACGTGCAACAGGAATACCGAGTTGCTCACGATACTTGGCTATTGTCCGGCGGGCAATTTTGTAGCCGTGTTCGGCAAGCATCTCCACCAACCGGTCATCGTTTAGCGGTTCTTTTTTATCCTCATTATCAATAACTTCCTGCAATATATGCTTGATTTCCCGCGTAGAGACCTCCTCTCCTTTGTTGTTGGTCATAGACTCTGAAAAGAAATACTTAAGCGGATAGATACCGAACTGCGTCTGCACATATTTGCTGTTGCTCACACGCGAAATGGTACTCACATCGTATCCCGTTCGATCGGCAATATCCTGCAGAATCATCGGTTTGAGAGCGGTTTCATCGCCTTCCATAAAGAAATCGTGCTGAAACTGCATAATCGCGGTCATAGTACGTGTAAGTGTCTCGTTACGCTGGCGAATAGCATCAATAAACCATCGTGCCGAGTCTAATTTATTGCGGATAAAGCGCATCGCCTCTTTGGTTTCGGTTGTCTGCTTGCCTTTTGAATAATGTTCAAGCATATCGCTATATTCGCGGCTCACATGCAATTCGGGTATATCGCCGGTATTGAGTGTGAGAATCAGTTCCCCGTCACGGTTTTCGATGTAGAAATCAGGAATGATTGTGGTACGTTGTGTATCATAAGCCGTGCCGCTAAACGCATTGGCGGGCTTCTGGTTGAGGCGTAAAATCTCGTTTACCGCTTCCTTGAACTGCGGTTCTTCCACGCCCAAACGCTGCATTACCTTATCAAAGTGGTGCTTTGAGAATGCTTCAAAATGGTTTTCCAAAATCTTGATTGCCAATTCAACAGCCGGTGTCTTGGGTTTGCGATGCAACTGGGTAAGCAAGCACTCTTGCAGGTTGGCAGCCGCCACTCCCGGCGGGTCGAACTGCTTAATCTGATTGACGATATCCGCCATTTCCTCATCACTGATTGTCAAGTTTTCCTGAAAACTCAAGTCATCCACCAACTGTTCCACCGTCCGGCGCAAGTAACCGTCGTCATCAATGTTGCCAAGCACCCACTTGGCTATGTGCCGTTGCGGTTTGGTCATTTTGGTCAGATAGATTTGCGATTTCAGTTCATCGGTGAAACTAATTCCTCCCGAAAACGGAATATCGCGCGTTTCATTCTCCGCCGAACCATTGTTGGTATGGAGCATATACTCCGGTGTTTCGTCGTCGTTGACATATTGGTCGTAGTTGAAATCCTCGTTTTGCAACGGGTCTCCTCCTTCCTCGTCTTCATTCCCCTGTTGATAATCCGTTTCCTGTTCGCCAAACTCTTCCGCATTGCAATCATCAGGATGATTTGTCTGTTCCCCGCCCTCTTCCAAAGCGGGGTTCTCCTGCAACTCTTCATTGATACGCTGCGGCAGTTCTACAGAAGGCAACTCCAACATACGGATCACCTGTATCTGTGTAGGCGAAAGTTTGGTCTGGAGTTTCTGTTGCTGGGTTAAGGAGGCTGATTGCATAGTCTGTCTTCTTATGTATTTATTTCACCAACGTAAGCACGTTGGAGGTGATGTATTCGAGTTGTTCGGAGTCTAATTCGGTGTGCATAGGCAGAGACAGCACACACGATGCAAGTCGTTCCGCGACGGGGAAATCACCGGCTTGGTAACGCGGATTACGGTAGGCTTTTTGCAGGTGCAACGGCACTGGGTAGTAAATCATAGCAGGGATGCCTTTTTTCTGCAGCCCCTCCCGTATGTCATCCCTGTCCACACCTTGCAGGCGCAATGTATATTGGTGATAGACGTGAGTTGATTGCGGTTCGTGTCCAGGAATCAGGATATGCTTATTCCCCGCAAAAGCCTTGTCATAGTACGCTGCCGCACGTTGACGCGAAGCGATATAGTCATCCAAATGAGGCAATTTAACATCAAGAACCGCAGCCTGGATAGTATCCAAACGAGAGTTCACACCAATCATATCATGGTGGTAGCGCACCACCATTCCGTGGTTGGCAATTGCACGCATTCGTGCAGCCAGTTCGTCATTGTCGGTGAATATAGCCCCGCCGTCGCCATAGCAACCGAGATTTTTAGACGGGAAAAAACTTGTGCAACCGATGGTGCCTATTGTTCCCGCCTGTTTGGTTATGCCATTGGCAAATGTATATTTTGCACCGATAGCCTGGCAAGCATCTTCAATCACGTACAGATGATGCTTATGCGCTATTGCCATTATCTCCTCCATATTGGCACATTGCCCGAACAGATGTACCGGCACAATGGCTTTTGTGCGTGGTGTAATGGCTTTACGCACTGCTTCCACGGACATATTCATTGTTTCCCAATCCACGTCCACCACCACAGGCGTCAATCCAAGCAGAGCCACCACCTCGGCAGTAGCGATAAACGTAAAAGTAGGGGTAATCACTTCATCCCCTTTCTGCAAACCGAGTCCCATCAAGGCAATCTGCAAAGCATCTGTACCGTTTCCTACGGGGATTATATGTTTTGCACCCGTATATGCTTCCAAATGTTCCCGGAAATCAGTTACTTTCTTTCCTTTTACAAATGCGGCACTATCAATTACCTCCTGAATACTCAGATCAATATCCGCCTTGATATGCTGATACTGCGTCTGCAAATCCACCATCTGTATAGCCTTCATATCACTCTGATTTTCAATAATGATAATTAACAACCCCAATAGCGAGTCAAATTCACCGTTCTACAATAAACTCCACTTCATTCGGATATACACGTGCATTCAATATATAAGGATTGGTGTATTTCACATTCACCTCCAATGTCTCCTCGCCTTTTGTCGGAAAGTCGCATTGCGCCACTACATCATCGGCACTCACATCAGCAAACCGACTCATTCCCACTTGCACCGTAACTTCTGCCTCTTGCGGGAATAGCCGCACGCACTCTCCCTCCGGCACGTTCTGTACAACAATCGGCACAACAAATGCTTTCTCTGTAAACCGTTCCGTCACAACCTTTAAGGACACGCTATCCCTGCCCAATCGCACTCCTTGGGGAGTTTGCAAGGCTATTTGCACCGTGGCGGTGTCTTTCAGTTGACTTAATGCCACTAATTCAGTACGTATTATGCTGACTGTATCCACTATATCTTTCCGTCCATACACTTTCACATATTCGGGCGACAGTTCAGGTTTTCCAACGATATAGTACTCTGCTGCCGGTTGCACATTTCCTGCCCACTCTACCGGCAGCAAGCGTTCTTCCTGCCGGTAATAGTTACACACTATCTGTTCCGGTGTAACGGACTGCAACTTACTGGTTCCCTGCAATATATCCGTAATACCACGGCGTATAATATCCGATGAAATACGTATTGTACCTTTGTCTCCGTGTATCTGATTGCCTAAGTCTATGGTCAGTTGGGGGCGTTCCTTACGATAAGTGTGCAGACGATAGCCCGCATCGCGTACATCTACAAGCAGCGTATCCGGCAGGCGGTTTCTCTCCAACCCTACATTTTCAGGGACCCCTGTGTATGATACAATTACGGGGATTGTGGCATTACGCACTGACTGCAAAGCATGCCCGTACCATAATGCCGTTGCCAACAGGACGAAAAACAGAAAAGTAAGTATATCCCCCCAATGCGTTTCATTCATCAAGGCGATACATTTATCCTTTATCCGTTTCAGTACTTCCTTGCCCATAATTAACGTGCAATTGTGCCATTAAATTAACTACACGTTTGTTTGTATTTCTCTTTTGCCGGAAAATTACTTTTTTTCGTCTTTGGAAGCAGCCTGTGCATCAGTAGCGTCAGCAAACACGCTGTCTTTCGACACTTTGATGGTTACATCTTTGGCAATGGTGATGATGAAAGCATTGTCCTGCACCTCTTTGATTTCGCCATAGATACCACCTGCAGTAACCACCTTATCACCTTTTTTCATAGCCTCGCGCTGTTTCTGCAATTCTTTCTGCTTCTTGGTCTGAGGGCGGATCATAAAGAAATACATCACTACAAAGATAAGAAGCATCATTCCCCAGAAACCCCACTGGTTTCCTGCATTTGCATTTGCCGTTTCGGCTTGTAACATAATCAAATTAAGCATATTATTTTTTGTTTAGTTATTGTTTCTACTATCCACAAAGAAAGAAAAGGGAGTCCGTTATTTCAATGTAACGGCTTTGAGCAGCGTGTTGTCCTGCTTCATTTCACGCAGTATCTCGTTCAGGATACCATTGATGAATATATAACTCTTTGCACCGGAGTATTCCTTGCCCAATTCAATATATTCGTTAAGCGACACTTCCAATGCGATATTCGGGAAATTCAGTATCTCCGCCAACGCCGTTTCAAGGATAATGCGGTCCATATAGGCTATACGGTCGGCATCCCAATTTTTCAAATGAGAGTTAATCAAATTCTCGTATTCCTCATGCCCCCGTATAGCATAACCGAGCAAATCTTTGGCAAAATCCAGTTCTTCATTGCTGTCGAACTCCTTGAGCAGTTCCTGATCGGGGGAAGTATTTTCTTTGAAACGTTTGAGTGTCTTTATCACATAACTCAGCACCACATTCAAATCGGTTGTCCAATTGGTACGGTCCAGCACCACTTCCATCTCGTCCAAAGCGTCATTGAGGATTTCATTTTCAGGGAGCAATGTCTCAAAAATCTTGCGCCAAACTTTCTTGTCATCTTCGTACGTACAAGTTTCCGCAGCCATATATTCTTTATAGAAATCGCTATCTGACAGTTGCTTGTATATAGCAATAGTGGCATTCAGACCCGCATTCCAATCCAAACGGTAGTTATCCAAATGGCGGCGCAGGCTACGATTGTCAAATATCTGCCGGGCAAAACGGTTCTCCACAAAACGGCGGTTTGCCTGATAGTCTTTGTGCAACACTTTCGCACGATTCTCCGCCTGCTCTATCTGCCCCTCTGCGTATGCGGTCAATTCGTTTACAAAATCCACCAGCAACATATACAAATCGTACGTACTGTCAAAACTTTTTCTCAACTCGTCTTGTGCCGTCAGCGAGGTCTTATCCCCATCTTGATAATAGGCGAACAGCGTTTGCACTATACGGGTCCGCACCATTGTTCTGTTTATCATTATCTTACAATTACTTTCGCACCATATCCGTTTTTTGTGCATTCCGTCCTTTTGCAACACAACACACAAATTATGTGCAAAGTTACAGCAAAATTTTGATATGTGCAAAAAAAGCCGTAATTTTGCAGCGGAGATTTCCCTATACGGAATACGCACGAACACGCGGAATTCACGATGTATGACTTTTATTAATGACCCTAAATAAAAAATAGACCCAACTATGTCATCTGTAAACAAAGTAATTCTTATTGGAAATGTAGGTTCCGACCCTGAAGTACGTTACCTCGACCGCGGCGTAGCCATCGCAAACTTCAACCTTGCCACCACCGAGCGCGGTTACACTATGCAAAATGGCACGCAAGTGCCGGACAAAACGGATTGGCATGCTATCGTATTATGGCGCAACCTTGCCGAATGGGCGGAACGCTACGTACGCAAAGGAATGAAAGTATATGTAGAAGGTAAATTGCAAACCCGTACTTGGGAAAAAGACGGACAGATCCGCCGCAAAACCGAGGTGATTGCAGAGAATGTACAGATATTGTACCGCCCAGCGGAATACCAGAATATGGGGCGTAACAACGCAGATACCACACCCGCAGAGGACACGACTGCACAAGGAGATGATAACGACGGCTTCCAAGAGGAGGAAAACATCTTCTAAAAACATTTTGGTAAAGAACATTTTATTGACCACTGATTTTTCTTTTTTGCAACGTTTATCAGCATATGTTCTGACGTTAAATTTTTGAACAAATATGAGCAACAAGGAGCGTTTCATAGAATGGGCGAGAGAGCAGGAGTACATGCCGCTGACGATGCAACCATGGTGGTTGGATGCTGTATGTGCAGGAAAAGAGTGGGACGTTTTGATTGCAGAAGACACAAATGGCGAGATACTGGCAGTTCTTCCCTATCTGTTACGCAAAAGGGCGTGGATGCGGTATATTGTGATGCCGCAGCAGACACAGATAGGCGGAATATGGGTAGCCGCCGAGGTTACGGAAGACAAATGGAAGACCGCCGAGGTGTGCCGTCAGTTGAGCGAACAGTTGACCGGGTTGCACTTGTCATATTACTATCAGCAATACCCTGCGGGAAGTGTGTGTGTGGATGCGATGCGGGCGTTGGGTTTCAAGGCACGGGAACGCATAACATACCGCATAGAAGATTTGAGCGACCTGAACAATGTGATTGACGGATTTTCAAAGAACAAGAAACGCCAGTTGCAACGGGCATTGAGTCTGCACGCCGAGCGGGGAATGTTGCCTGAAGAATTTTACCGTTTCCATTCGCATTGTATGACCGAGCAACGCAAAAAACTAACCTATTCGCGCGAGTTCTTTATGGTATTGGAGCGCAAAGCACGACGCCATGGTCAATGCGAGATACTGAGTGTAAAGAATGCGGACGGGGAAACATACGCCGCAGCATTTTTGGTTTGGGACAACCGGCTGATGTATTACCTGATACCTTGCTACAGCATAGAACACAAGAACTCAGGAGCGGGGGCGTTACTGGTATTGGAAGCGATCAAGTTGGCTCGCGAGAAACAGGTTGTATTTGATTTCGAGGGCAGTATGATACGCGGGGTCGCCAATCACTACAAACAGTTCGGCAGCACACCGACCACCTATTATAGCGTAGAGAAATACTACAAACCGCTATTCCGTTTGGCGGTTTGGTGGAACAAAATCAGGGAATTGAGATACAGGTAATGCGGAATGGATATTGACAATAAAAGGAATTTTTACAAATGTTTTCGTATCCGAATCAGCAAGAACATAATGATATGATAGACCTTATGCGCGGCTTTGCAGATACAGGTCGCCCGCAGGTTGGTATCTTTTGGTACGATTATGCCCACAATACGCTCTTTGGTGTACAGAAAGACGATGCGGACAGATATATTGATGAGGGTATCGGTACCATTCACAAACTCCACAAAGACTATTGGATGAAGCAGCACTACCGTGCTGTTGCCAAAGGCGATACAGGTTCTATATTCTATACGGAAACAAACTATACGCAAATCCCACGCGGGCGTATCTTTGTACGTCCCGACGGAAGTTTATACGTAACCGTAGGACATTGGATTAACGGAGAAATCAACGGGCAACAAGTTGTAAACGCAGATGCACTCCGTGAACTGCTGATAGACGAGTTCAATCTCCCCGAAGACTTTCC
>DGIN01000054.1 GCA_002387325.1 Bacteroidales bacterium UBA4621
AAAACTTTTATTCGTCTAACGAACGAGTTGATAAAATATAGTTTTGCAGTACTCAACTGCCTATAAATAAGTTTATTAGTTATTTTTTAACGAACTATTGATATTGGAATAATAATATTTATTTCGTAACTTTGCATCGTAAATAAGTATGTAACAGTTCATTTATTTTGCTTGGGGATAATGATTGTATATCACGGAACAAATATGATTGTTGAGCACCCGGTGGTACGCGTTTGTGGCTATAACAAGGATTTGGGTTTTGGATTCTATTGCACACGCCTTGAACGCCAAGCACAACGTTGGGCGATTTCAAAACACAATACCCATATTGTGTGTCTGTATAACTACACACCTGACGAAACACTTAAAATCAAAGTTTTTGAGGAAATGACAGATGAGTGGCTTGATTTTATTGCTGCGTGCCGACATGGTGAACCACACGGATATGATATTGTGGAAGGACCGATGGCAGACGATGAAGTTTGGGATTATGTGGAAGATTTTTTGAATGGACGTATCTCTCGAGAAGCATTTTGGGCATTGGCAAAATTTAAGCACCCAACACATCAGATTCTATTCTGTACAGATAGAGCCTTAGAAACAATCACCTTTCAATCGTACTACACATTATGAGCAATAAATACTTTCCAAATCAAGCACTCACATTCAACGACTTGTATTTTGTATGCTATATGATAGAACGAGTAGCACGTACAATACACCAACGCAACCGATACGTGGTAGAGCGGATAGGTTATGAAGGATTGCTACACGAATTATCTATTGCAGATACAAATCACTGCCTTAATCCCGAACAAGTGGTATCGGATTGGATAGAAACATATCGGTTGGAGCAAGGTGGCACAAATATAACACTGGTTGATCCACGCTACACGGATAAAGTACCAACCGAGACACAAATGGGGAAAGTGTATGCTCGCCTCATTCAGTCGGTCAATCAAACAAATGATTTACCTGCGACCATTATGCAAGTATATAGTTCTCTCATTTGCGATGTCATTGACAACTATAACACTGGTGCCTATTATGAACCTAGTTATATTCAAACCCGTGCTTATATAAACGGGGGATTTTAGAAGAATCTGAGTTTCTTAAAGATAACTATTTCAACGAATTTTATCCATCTTATGGAATCCCAAAACATAGAATACAAACAATCTTGGCACGATGAGTACCTCAAGTGGGTATGTGGCTTTGCCAATGCCCAAGGAGGTCGTATATATATCGGGGTTGATGATGATGGTCAAGTCATTGGTGTGCCTGATGCCAAACGCCTTTCTGAGGATATTCCAAATAAAATACGTGAGCATATAGGTATTATCTGCGATGTCAATTTGCTTGAACAAAACCAACTCCCATATCTCAGAATCATTGTCATGCCGAGCAGTGTCCCGCTCTCCGTGCGCGGATGTTACTACTATCGCAGCGGAAGTGTTAAAAACGAACTCACAGGCACCGCTCTCAACGAGTTTCTGCTGAAAAAGACCAGCACCACATGGGATGATGCCATCGAAGAGCGTGCCACTGTCGGAGATATTGATTCAGAAGCCATTCACCGGTTTATTGTAGAGGCAGGCAAAGGCGACCGTTTAGGTATTTTTGAGGGTTTGACCGAGTGGGAACTGCTTACCAAGTTACGACTAACCAATGGCAAGCAACTCAAACGGGCTGCCATCATACTGTTCGGTAAAGACCCCGGAAATTTCTATCCGAACATTCAATTCAAGATAGGTCGCTTTGCAGATGAGTCCACGCTGATACACCAAGATGTCATTGAGGGCAACTTAATGAAAATGCTGCAGGACATCTTGGAAATTTTGGAATACAAATACATTATCAGGAAGGTCAAGATAGAAGGGTACAGCAGGGTACAGCAACAAGGCAATTACCCTCGTGTAGCACTACGCGAGATGATACTCAATAGCCTTGTTCATCGTAGTTACCTCGGTCCTATGGTGCAAATGCGTATATACGATGACCATATCACACTTTGGAACTATGGAACATTGCCTACAGAACTGAGTGTACAACAACTATTCGCACCGCACCCGTCTTTTCCGCGCAACCCGTTGATTGCTAATGCTTGTTTCCGTGCCAATATGATAGAAGCCTGGGGCAGTGGCATACATCGCATCCTTGCTGCGTGCAACGATGTGGGATTTCCTACGCCAATGATAGAAGAAACTATGGGCGGTATGCAAGTCACTCTGTGGACTACCCCCCAGACTACCCCCCCCAGAAAGGCAACACAGAAGATACTTTAACAGAAAAAATACTTGCATTACTTACAGAAAACAATCACTTATCCCAACGCGCCATCGCCAACCAATTGGGTATTGGTTTTGACACAGTGAAAGAATATATGACAAAACTCAAACGCACAGGAAAGATACAACGCATTGGTGCTGATTTCGGAGGCTATTGGCAAGTTATAGACACCCTTAATAATGCACAAATGCACAACAACTATAAGACTCTTTAGTATGACTAATGATATAGATAAGCAACATAAAACAAAGAACTTTGCACAATAAAATATGATAAGTATTGCAATGGCGACATATAACGGTGAAAAGTATCTGAGAGAGCAATTAGACTCTGTACTCAATCAAACAATAACCGATTTTGAGTTGGTGATATGTGATGATAAAAGTACAGATTCTACCATCGATATTTTATCAGAATATGCCGCACAAGACAAACGAATTCGTTACTATGTCAATCCTGTCAATATAGGATTTAAGCGCAACTTTGAAAATGTCATTCAAAAGTGTAAAGGGGAATATATTGCATTATGTGATCAAGATGATATATGGTACCCGGAACATATAGAAAGGCTTTACCAACAGATAGGAAAACATTCTATCAGTTGCGCCAATTCCATATTGGTAGATAAAGATAATAACTCTTTGGAAATTCTACTTAGCGATGCCGAGAAGTTCTATGTCCTTCCTGCAGATAGTCATAAATTAATATACAAAGTACTTCTTTCCGGCAATCCATTTCAGGGAGCATCGATGCTGATGCCCACAGCATTTGTACATAGATGTCTGCCTATTCCGGAAGGCGTTTGCTACCACGATGCTTGGTTTGCTGCATGTGCTTGTTTAGACAATGGTATTACCTATTCATTTGATCCAATAACACGTTATCGACAACACGGGAATAACGTAACAGCCAATACCAATCGAACTGAAAAAAGAACTATCAGATACTATCTACACAAAACAGAAGATGTCCTGAGAGGTAAAAAAACATTGTACACAGACCGATTTAACTACATAGAGGCTTTGCGTAAACGCTTCGGAACAAAGAACAAAGATTTTATTTATATTTACGATTTTATTGACAGTTTACAGAAACATAGTTGTTCCATATATGCATTATGCTATATTGTACGTAACTATCAATATGTAGCCACATATAATAGTAATAGCAAACGAGGATTACTCAAAGATGTGTTCGTATGGTTGCATTGGCGACCTATACCTAATTCAAAATAAAATTATGAATAACGTCGTTATATTTGCAGGCGGAAGTGGTAATCGAATGAATACCACGGGACGTCCAAAACAATTTTTGCAACTGCACGGAAAAGAGATTATCATCTATACTTTAGAAAATTTCCAAAATCACAGAGAGATTGACAATATCGTAGTGGCATGCAAAACCGAATGGATAGATTATATGAAGCAATTGGTAGCAAAATATAATTTGACTAAAGTACATTGGATAGTAGAAGGAGGAGAAACAGGGCAACAATCCATTTATAACGGTTTGACAGAATTGGAAAAGCATTGCCCTGCCGATTCGGTGGTATTGATACATGACGGCGTGCGTCCGTTCGTGAATGAGCATCTTATATCTGATTGTATCGAAAGTGTACGCAGATATGGCTCTGCCATTACGGTTGTGCCTGCCATCGAAACTATAGTTACCATCGATAACGGACAAATACAAACCATCACAGATCGCAGCAAATGTTTCCATGCCAAGGCTCCACAATGCTTTATACAAAGCGAACTGATAGCCGCACACAGGCAAGCACAACAAGAGAACAATATCAACACCATTGACTCGGCTTCGCTAATGAAACAATACGGGCATAGTTTGTACACGGTAGAAGGCAATTATGACAATATCAAGATTACCACTCCCGCTGATTTTTATACATTCCGTGCATTATGCGATGTGCATGAAAACCAACAGATATTCGGTATTTGATTATGGAAAATAAACAAGTAATCACAGACATAGAAGATACATTAACAAACTGCCCTTTCCTAAACGAAATGGAAGGATGTACACTATTGATAACGGGTGCTACAGGAATGATTGGCACAATGCTCATCAAAGTGATACAGACCTACAACCAACGGCATAGTAATGCAATACATATTGTTGCCTATGTCCGTAATAAAGAAAAAGCCTTATACAAATGGGAAGGTTATACAGACGAACATTTGGAATGGATCGTGGGAGATATATGCACTCCCATCGTATATGATAAACCGATAGATTACATCATCCATTGTGCCAGCAACACAGCATCACATGATTTTGTAGAGAAACCGGTAGAAACCATAGAAACGGCTCTGCACGGAACAAAAAATATATTGACTTTGGCACACACGAAAAAAGTAAAAAAAATGGTGTATCTGTCATCGTTGGAAGTATATGGTATGTCTGACAATTTTGAAGTTACGGAAGAGTGCAACGGACGGATAGATTGGACTAATATCCGTAGTTCATATTCGGAAGGAAAACGTATGGCGGAATGTATATGTCAATCATATTATGCAGAATATAATGTACCTGTTGTGATTGCTCGATTGGCACAAACCTTCGGTGCTGGTTTTGAACCGACAGATAATCGTGTATATGCACAATTTGCCCGTGCTGTTGCTGCAAAGCAAGATATTGTCTTGCACACAAAAGGTACCACAATACGCGATTATTGTTATTTAACGGACGCAGTATCGGCATTATTACTCCTTTGCATTAAAGGAGTTGCAGGCGAAACTTATAACGTAGCCAACGAGGATACCACTTGTTCTATAGCAGAAATGGCGCAGATAGTTGCAAATTTGTCAAACGGAACAACCAAAGTGGTATTTGATTTGAGCACCGATGCTGCTAAGTTAGGGTACAATCCCGAGATGAAAATCAAACTGCTTAGCAACAAATTGCGAAAGTTAGGGTGGAAGCCTACTAATGATATAACAACGGCTTTTAGGAAAGCCATTAATGGATTGATATGAACTTAGCAGAACTGATATTACATTCTTCGCTGCCAGTCAGGGAACTGACAGAAAGCGAATCGGAACAATTAAAGCAAACCTTGCTTGAAATATACAAAGATGTTCTTGCTGCCTGCAAAAAACACGGACTGACCGTGATGCTTGGCGGGGGCAGTTGCTTGGGAGCAGTGCGGCACAACGGTTTTATCCCTTGGGATGACGATTTGGATGTGATGATGATGCGTGCCGACTATGACCGACTGCCTGCCATAATGCAACAGGAATACGGTAACAAATATATCTGCACGGGACCGAATATCTCCGCACATACAAATACCCCATTTATCAAACTGGGCAAATGTGGAACTATTTTTACGACCATATACGATCAACCTGAGGCGCAACACGAGATAGCCATTGATGTGTTTCCGATAGAGTATATACCGGATAGCAGTCTGCTACGCTTGTGGCATGGTTTTTGGCTAAATCTATTGCAATATATAGCATTGTGCATCTGCCTATACAAGGGGCGCGATTGTTATGCCACACAAGTACTGCGTGCTTCCAAAGAAGGACGCAAGAAAATTAACCATCGCTTGCGCATCGGGCATATATGTTCTTGGGTATTTGATTATTCGCACCTGTATGCCTTTTGTGACCGATTGGCTGCCAAATATGCGAAACGAGAGACCAAAGATGTGACAATTCCTACAGGACGAGGGCATTATTTCGGAGAGATGCACCCACGTGAAGATTTTTTACCTGCCGTAGAGCACGTATTTGCAGACATACAGGCACCGCTACCACATAATTACGATGCGTATCTGCGCAAATTATATGGAGATTATATGCAAATGCCGCCCATGAACAAACGGGAGAAACACTCTTGTTTAAAACTAAAATTTTGAGGAACAATGTTTAGACTGATTATTATACGTCTTTCCAACTATCTAAGGCAACCCTTTTGGAAATTAAGACACAACAAAATAAGCAACAAACTGCATATTGCAAAAGATGTGTTTATGCGTGGTTGCGAGGTAGAAGATTATGCCTATATCGGTTTACATTCTGTTCTCAATAACAGCAGTATAGGAGCATATTCTTCTATCGCTTCTGGTGTACAAATTGGCGGAATGGAGCATGCTTATTGGGACTTGTCCACCTCTTGTCACCTGACTAATCAAAATATAGCAGGACGCACCACGCATATTGGACACGATGTATGGATTGGTGCCGATAGTATTATCAAGCAGGGAATTACCATTGGAGATGGAGCCGTCATCGGAGCCAATTCATTCGTAAACAAAGATGTTCCGCCCTACGCAATTGTCGTTGGCAGCCCCGCTAAAATTCTCAAATACCGTTTTGATGAACAGACCATAAAACAACTGCAAGCATCAAAATATTGGAATTACCCCCCCCGAGAAGCGAAAACTATTTTATTATCCATACAATGCACTTTCGCAAATAGGGATAGTGCGCAATAATCTACAACGACATCGAAAACGATATGAGTACCAGCAAAGTAGCCGTCATCATACCCACCCTCAATGAGGAGAAGTTCATCGCACAATGCTTGGATTCTGTCATTGCACAGACCTTCCCACTTGCCGATATGGATATTATGGTCATTGATGGCGGCAGTAAGGATAAAACTTGTGCGATTGTCAATGAGTACCACACTCGTTACACAAACATACGCTTGCTACACAATCCGAAAAAGATACAATCCGTGGCATTCAATATAGGTGTTGCCAACTCCGATGCACCCTATATAGTTCGCTTGGACGCACACGCCACGTACAATACGGAATACATTTCATTATGTATCAGCCATTTGGAAGCAAACAATAAGCGCGGTAATGTCGGGGGGGGGTTTTTAATTCAGGCACAAAACGACTCCACATGGGCTGTATGCAATGCACTCCTCAACCACTCTCGTTTTGGCATTGGAGGAGCCACATTCCGCGTTGGAGATAAGGCTGGTAATGTGGACACGGTACCTTTCGGAGCCTTCCCACGACGGATGATAGAGCAGATTGGTGGCATGCGCGAAGACTTGCCGAGAGGTGAGGACAACGAATACAACTCGCGCATACACAAGGCAGGATACGACATCTACTACGACCCGAATATCAAGATATTCTATTACGCCCGCCCCACGATACAATCGTCTTGTCGGCAGATGTACGCCAACGGACAATCCATAGGGCATCTTTTTTACATTGACAAGGCAGCCATAGGTCTCCGCCATCTGATACCGCTCATTTTTGTACTCGGACTGCTGTTTGGCGCACTACTATCGGCTATCTGGCACCCATTCTTATGGATATACTTGGCAGGAATCTGCATATATCTTCTTTGTGCATTCTGTGCAGCCGTTCAAGCCACAAAGGACCACTCCCAAAAGAATATCCTGCCCCTCTTTATCCTATTCCCTTGCGTACACATCTCTTACGGCATTGGCACGATAAATGGTCTCTATTGTGGATTATTTCACACCTATTCATAATGGCATCAATTTAAGAACAAAATTCCAAATATTGGCGTAAATTTTGGAGCATCATTCCTAATAATGGCATAAAATTTGAAATAACGATATACTTTAGTTGTATATCCTAAACAAAAGATATAACTTTGCAACCGTGAATAAGAAAATCAACTCATCTACAATTATGAACATGGAGTTAAGAAATATACCTTTCTCCCCGCCGGATATGACGGAGGCTGAGGTGAAAGAAGTAGCAGATGCTATTTTGAGTGGTTGGATTACTACAGGACCACGTACCAAAGAGTTTGAACGACAGATAGCCGATTTTGTCGGTGTTCCTAAAGCCGTATGCCTGAACTCGCAGACAGCATGTGCAGAAATGGCTTTGCGTCTGTTGGGCATAGGCGAGGGGGACGAGGTGATTGTACCTGCTTACACCTATACAGCATCGGCATCAGTAGTATGTCACGTAGGAGCAAAACTTGTGTTGGTGGATATACAGCCTGATAGTTTGGAAATGGACTATGATGCCGTAGAAAATGCCATCACAGAACATACCAAGGCTATTATCCCTGTAGATTTAGCCGGTGTTCCATGCAATTATGAGAGAATACTTCAAATAGTAGAGAGTAAACGTAGCCTGTTCCGTCCTGCCAACGATATACAAGCCGCTATAGGACGTATCGCCATCTGTGCAGACGGAGCGCATGCTTTCGGGGCACAATGGAAAGGACAAATGATAGGTTCTGTGGCAGACTTCACCGCCTTTTCTTTCCATGCAGTCAAGAACTTGACTACTGCAGAAGGTGGAGCACTGACATGGCGACCGATAGAAGGCATTGATAATGAAACACTATACCACCAACTGCAACTATTCTCGCTGCACGGGCAATCCAAAGATGCCCTTGCCAAGACAAAATTAGGAGCATGGGAATACGACATCGTAGGTCCGTGGTACAAGTGCAATATGACGGACATTATGGCTGCCATCGGCTTGGTGCAGATGAAACGTTACCCCGCATTGTTAGCACGTCGCAAAGAGATTATCCAACGCTACGATGCCGCTTTCAAGCCATTAGGCATAGAGGTTCTGGACCACTACAATAATATCCATCAGTCATCCGGGCATCTGTATATTACTCGCGTACCTGGTGCAGATACTGACAAGCGGCAGGATATTATAGTGAAAATGGCAGAGCGTGGTATTGCGACCAATGTGCATTACAAGCCGTTGCCTATGATGACCGCATACCGCAATATGGGCTTTGATATTGCCAACTATCCCAATGCCTATGCGCATTTTGCTAACGAAATAACATTGCCTTTGCACACACGCCTGTCAGATGAAGATGTAGCGTATATCATTGATAACTATATCGATATAATACACGAAAAATGATGAAGCGATTGTGCGACATAGTACTTTCGGCTGCGGGATTGTTATGCTTGAGTCCCTTGCTGTTAGTGGTAGCATTGTGGGTGAAGATAGATTCCACAGGACCTGTATTCTATCGTCAACTACGGGTAGGACGCTATAATACGGACTTCCGTATCTATAAGTTCCGCTCCATGTACACAGACAGTGACAAACGTGGACTGATAACTATCGGTGGACACGACCCGCGCGTAACAAGAGCAGGCTACTATATTCGCAAATTGAAATTAGACGAACTCCCCCAACTCATCAATGTGTTATTGGGTGATATGTCATTTGTCGGACCGCGTCCCGAGGTACGAAAATACGTGGATATGTACACCCCTGAACAGTTGCATGTGTTGGATGTACGCCCCGGTATCACCGATGCCGCCTCTATCAAGTATCGCAATGAAAACGATATATTAGCAAGACAAGCCAATCCTGAACGGTACTACATAAACGTTATTCTGCAAGACAAATTGCATATAAACATCAATTATGTGGCACACCATACCATATTGGGGGATTTGAAACTGATATGTAATACATTCAAAGTAATCATAACAGAATAAAATATGTGTCTGCCGTCCGGACCTATGGTCAGCGACGAAGATGTGGCATACATTATGGATACTATCAAGAAAGCCATTGTTCAATAAAACAAACTAAAATAATTTCTCCTGATTTTTTTCGAAGAAAGTACCAAACATTCAAGCCTAAATACATAAAAAACACACCATTACGGGCTAAATCTTTTTTCATTCATAAGTGAATTATGAGTGAGTGTTGTGGTACACTATTTTAGGCACAAGGAATGAAATTCCATACGCAAGGGGTAGAAAAATACTATCAAGTATTGTATAAATGATTTTTTTTCAGTACCTTTGCAGCATATTTTAGTGGGGGTTCTCTCCATTATTTGATTTTTCAAGATACATTTATTATTTTATGCAATACGATTTGAATGAACTCGAGCGTATGACGCTTGATGAGGTACGAGAGATTGCTGTGTCAATGGGGCTGAAACCCAAACGCTCGCAATCGCTACGAGAGATTTGCTATGGTATTCTGGATGCACAAGCGGATAACCGCGCAAAAGAAGTGCAGGCACGCGAAGATGCCAAAGCGGAAAGAAAAAAGACTTCCACAACCGTCTCCAAACGGAAAGCGGCAAAAAAAGAGCAAGAAGAAAACATCACCAATACAGAAACTGCTACTCCGGCAGAGGAGCAGCCTGTGGTTCGGGTACGGACACGCGGGGTAAAACAAGTGAGCAAAGTCAGCACCAATGGTATGAAAAGCGACAATGTTATGGCTACTGTTGGTTCGGAGAAAGACCAATTAGATGAGTTGCAGGAACAACTCAAGCAGAACAATCACAAACAAAACAAGACCGTGCGCGCAATCGAGGCAAGAAAACCGCTGGGGACTGCACTCCCAACACTGGCTCCCCCTATTCATTCAGAGAGGGGGACGGCAGAGAAAAGCCCCGTTGAGGGGGATTTGTTTGCTGCGGCGGAAAATGCGATTACGGAGCAGCCTGCAGCACAAGTGATTACTCCTACAGACAATGCCACAGATAATACCCCCGCAGAGCCACAGACCGAGCAGGTATCACAGAAGAAGCGCGGACGGAGATCAAAAGACGAGTTGGCACGCATTGCGGCGGAGAAAGCCGCTGAGTATGCACGTCTGCATCCTGAATTAACAAACGGAGACGCAGAGGACAAGGCAAAAGAAACTCCGCAATCCATTGAAGAAGAACCTTTTGCACAAACAGAACAAGAACAGGTTTATCTCCAGCAACCGGCACAACAGCCACAAAACCAACCGCGTGTACAAATTGACCTTGGTGAACATGTGATTGCTATGGGTACATTAGAATGTACCCAAGACGGTTATGGTTTCCTGCGTTCGGCAGACTATAACTACCTTCCTTCCCCCGACGATATATACGTAAGCAAAGAGCAAATACGCAACTACGGGCTGAAACCCGGTGATACGGTAGAATGTACTATCCGTGTGAACCGCGATCCCGATAAGTATTTCCCGATGGACAAGGTGATACGTATCAATGGTTTAGCCCCTGATAAAGCAAAGCAAAGAGTTGCGTTTGAGAACCTGACACCGCTTTTCCCTGACGAAAAATTCAAACTCTGCAAAGGGGACAGGTCAGACCCGCTGTCTGTACGTATCATTGACCTGTTTGCTCCTATAGGCAAAGGTCAGCGCGGACTGATAGTGGCACAGCCAAAGACCGGTAAAACAGTGCTGCTCAAACAGATAGCCAATGCCATTGCTGCCAACCACCCCGAGGTTTATATGATTGTATTGCTCATTGATGAACGCCCGGAGGAAGTTACGGATATGGCACGCTCGGTGAATGCCGAAGTCATTGCTTCTACCTTTGACGAACCTGCGGAGAACCATGTGAAAGTAGCCAATATAGTCCACGAAAAAGCCAAACGATTGGTAGAAAGCGGACACGATGTGGTCATTCTGCTGGACTCTATCACCCGTTTGGCACGCGCCTACAACACCGTAGCCCCTTCCAGCGGAAAAGTACTGTCGGGCGGTGTGGAAGCGCAGGCACTCCATAAACCGAAACGGTTCTTTGGTGCTGCACGCAACATCGAAAATGGAGGTAGCCTGACCATCATCGCCACTGCACTGACAGACACCGGCAGCAAAATGGATGACTTGATTTTCGAGGAATTCAAGGGAACCGGCAATATGGAATTGCAACTTGACCGCAAACTCGCTAACAAACGTATTTTCCCTGCAGTGGACATACCTGCGTCCAGTACTCGCCGCGATGATTTGCTGCTTCCGCCCGATGTATTGAGCCGTATGTGGCAGATCCGCAAGCAGTTAAGCGATATGAACAGCATAGAGGCGATGGAGAAACTTAAGAGTTATATGGAGCGTACCGATGACAACGATGAGTTCCTGCTCGTAGTGAACGGGGCAAGATAATGCATAATACATTAATTCATCATTCTTCATTCTTCATTCATAATTCATAATTCATAATTGGACAAACGTATCGTCATATTAAACGGACCTAACCTGAATATGTTAGGACATAGGGAACCTGACATTTATGGCACTGAGTCGATGGAACAGGTTATGCTCTGTCTCCAACAACACTACCCCGATATACAATTTACCTACCGGCAAAGCAACCACGAAGGCGACTTAATCGATTGGGTGCAGAAGTTTGCAATATGTGATTCGCAATGCACAATGTATGATGCACAGCCTTGTGATGGGATAGTATTGAACGCAGGAGGCTACACACACACAAGTGTAGCACTACGCGATGCGGTAGCAATGGCGCAAGTACCTGTTATAGAGGTACATATATCGGATATTCGGCAACGCGAACCATTTCGGCGTATGAGTCTGCTGACCGATGTATGCCAACACACGATTATGGGTATCGGCATCCGCTGCTATGCGGAAGCCGTTGCATGGATTATTGCCCATTCCGAAGAAAAGGAATAATAGTTTTTGGTCAAAGTGCTAAAAAAACAGGCGGAAAGTTGAAAAGTATTTTCTTCATTCTCTTCTGTTTTTCTATCCCATAGGAAAGGAGAACCAATGGGTATTGAATACAGAAATCAAAGTTATGCAAAAGATTATCAGCACGATATGGATTCTGCTCTCTGCCACTATGGTATGGGCGGATTGCACCGTCACTGGCAGGGTGGCTGACAATGCAACACGCGAGGCGATAGACTTTGCCAATGTCAGTATCACAAAGTCCGGTGAAACGATCCCCGCAGGGGGCACTGTAACCGATGCCAATGGGCGTTTCCGCATAGAACGTATTGCCAATGGTGAATATACATTAGTGGTTAGTTTTATGGGCTACCGTGAGTACCGCAAGACGCTGACAATCAAAAGCAAAACGCTTGATCTCGGTACACTCCTGCTTAATGAGGATACACAGGCATTGCAAGAAGTGGAGGTTGTCGGACAGGGGTCTACTATGCGTTTTGAATTGGATAAGAAAGTCTTTACAGTGGATCAAAACGTTATGTCCGCTGGTGCTAACGTGTCGGAAGTATTGGAGAATATACCTTCTGTAGATGTTGACCAGGAGGGGAATATCTCGTTGCGCAACAGCGAAGACGTTGAGATTTGGATTAACGGCAAACCGGCAGGACTGAATAGTGACAATCGTGCTGACATCTTGCGACAAATGCCTGCTGAAAGTATCAAACAGATAGAACTCATTACCAATCCGAGTGCCAAGTATTCGCCCGAAGGCACAGCAGGGATTATCAACTTGGTGATGAAAGAAGACCGGAAAGCAGGTTATTATGGCAGCCTTTCTGCTGGACTTGAATATGGTTTGGCAAAACCGTGGAATGTTCCGCCGGGAGGAAATATAGGTTTCAATCTCAATTTTTCAAAAGGTATTGTGGACGGCTATGTCAATGCGGGGTATCGTGTTCGCACATCAAATGGTGGAAGCAACATTGAGCGTCTGAATATCAATGGTATGGGTCAAAAAGACACCGCCTATATTCCTATAGAAAACAAGGTCTCGTACCTTACAAAAAATGGGCAGAACAACAACATCGGTGGTGGTATGTTTCTCCGTGCAGGCGTAAACATACGTGCCGGTGAACACTCATCGGTGGGCATATCGGGCTTCGGTATGGTGTCCGATCCCAAGGCTTTCCGCGAGCATAATCGCAACACGAGTACCTATCTGCTCACCGACTATGCTGCCGGAGACACACTCCGTTTCTACGACCGCACACAAGATGGTACCGGCTGGCATCCGGGAGGGCAGGCACAACTGGATTATACCTACAAACAAGAGAAACACCAAGTGATTGTTACAACTCAGTATAATCATTTTACTTGGAATCAGGAGACACTCTACACACAGCACGAAAACGCAGACACCACCCGCCAAGAGCAAGATAGTTACAACAGAGACCAAATTGCGGATCTCGCTGTTGATTATGAGTGGAAACCGACAACCTCTTCGCGTCTTGAGGCAGGGATGAAAACCACTGTTACGTGGAACAGGTCGTATGCCCGCGCTTTCAATGACCATCAACGTACGCAGGAACTGTACAATTATTATACACGCTTCGAGGGGCGCACCGAAAACTATGCCCTTTATATTACATATGGTAACCGTTTCTGGGACAAACTTTCTTTGCAAGTAGGGCTCCGCGGGGAATACTATCGCCGTCATCTCGAATCCTGCTACAAGGACAAAAACGGCAATGAACAGAACGCCTACGAGCAGAAACCTGACAAACAGGACACTGCCTATTTCCAGTTGTTCCCTTCTGCCTACATCTCCTATAATTTCGGACACGGACACGAATTGCAACTCAACTACACACGTCGTGTCAACCGTCCGTGGGGCGGGCAACTCAACCCCCGTATGGATTTTAGCGACTCCACCAATATCTCGTATGGCAACCCTGACTTGTTGCCCGCTTATTCGTCGTCGCTCGAACTCAACTATCTCAAAACGTGGGAACGGCATACCCTCTCTGCGGGAATTTTCTGGCGTTACAGGGATGGTATCGTGCAGAATGTCAAATATATGAGCGGCAACGTAATGAAAAATACGTTCATCAACATTGCCAAAAGGCAAGATCTGGGGGTGGAAATTGTCGCCAAAAACCGTCTTTTCAAAGACATTCTGCAACTCACCACCAATGCAAACCTCTACTGGAATACCATTACCGCAGGCGAATACCACGACTTTGTCAATGGGGAAGAAGTGGATGTTACCTTGCCGGCACAGAATATACTTGCATGGTCTGCACGTATCAATGCGCAGTTTATGTTCACCAAGACTTTCTCAGGGCAACTGTCCGCTCGCTACCGAAGCCCGCGCGTAGTGGCACAAGGTACCACTACACATAGTTATTCCATTGATTTGGGACTACGCAAATCTTTCCTCGACCGAAAACTCATTCTGGCATTCAATGTCCGGGATATCCTCGACTCACGCGCACGGCGGAACACCACATGGGGGGAAGGATTCTGGCAAAATCAAGAGAACCGTTGGCATTCGCGTAACATCAGCCTTACCTTTACCTACAATTTTGGCAGCGGGATGGGACGGGACCAGCGAAACGGCGATATACCCACCGATGATACGATGAACTATGAGCAAAGCGGGATGGAGGAATAGAATTCTGACCGCCGGAATCTGTTAGATGTTGGATTCTAAACTGGTACAAATATGAAACAAACCTTGTATATAATACTGTTTGGGGTAGTCCTTTCTACCCCGCTCCGTGCGCAGAACCGTCCGTACGTGGATGACCGTCTTGTGCATTTCGGTTTCTCATTAGGTATCAATTTTATGAGTTTTGGTGTTACCGACTCGCAACTTGACCTTGAGGGCGAGATTTACCATGCTCGCGTCAGTAGTATGATGCCTGGCTTCTTGGTGGGCTTCATTACCGACCTGAGGCTCTCGCGCCATCTCAGCCTGCGTTTTACACCCGGTATGCAATTCTCCTCACGTACTATCTCCTACACCAATGAATCGGGCAACACTTTCCCGATCAACAAAAGTCAAAAGACCGAAGTTCTGGCAATCCCAATCACTCTCCCCATCTATCTCAAGTGGGCGGCTGAGCGGGAGGGAAACTATCGCCCCTATCTCATCGGTGGCGGTGGGGCTGCATACAATGTCAGTCGCGACCGTGAAAAACCCGTTCTGCTCAAAGGATGGGACTATTTCGTGGAAGTCGGATTCGGCTGCGACCTATATTTCCAATGGTTCAAGTGGTGTCCCGAAATCACCTACCGTATCGGCTTTGCCAACCAACTCGCTCCAGTGGACGGACGCAACGAACTGCCAAAAGAGGACGAGTTCTACACACGTGCCATCGACAAACTGCTCAACCGCGCCATTGTTCTAACATTCAATTTTGAATAAAAATACATTAACAAAACAAAGCCTGTTTCTCCATAAAAACACCATAGAAAAGTAAGGAAGATGTGAGGAGGATGTCAGGAGGATAGGCTTAGGTTGTTAGGACATAAACATATAATCTGTTTTAACCGATGAAACGCATATTTTATATTTTCGCTACACTCTGCTTGTTGGTTGGTTGCCGCGAGTCAATCATATCTGACGACCCTGCATTACGGCTTTCTTTCTCCAAAGACACCCTGCAGTTTGATACTGTATTCTCCACTATCGGCAGTTCCACATTACGGCTGATGGTACATAACGACAACCGCAATGCGTTGTCTATCAGTAAAATTTGGATGCAAAGCGGGCGGTATTTCCGTGCCAATGTAGATGGTGAACCCGACCTGTCCCGTCTTGCTGGCTGCCAACTCAACGGTGGCGACAGTCTCTATGTGTTCGTGCGTGTATTTGTTGATCCGCAAAACCAAAACTCACCTGTCCTGTTGCGCGACTCGCTATGTTTTGCCGTCAACGGCAAAGTACAGCACGTGTTTCTTGAAGCCTACGGGCAGGACGTGCGTATTATCCGTACTGATAAACGGCGCACCGAGTTTGCACGCGATGCCGTCTTTAATGCAGAAAAACCCTATCTCCTGTATGACACGGTCTTGGTCGGTGGCAAACTGACCCTGCCTGCCGGCACGGAAATCTATCTCCACGAGGGAGCATCCCTTTGGGCGTTTGGCGATGTGGAAGCACAAGGCACCTTGGAACAACCTGTCCGTATCAGAGGAGACCGCCGCGACCGGCTGTGGGATAGTGTGCCATATACCTATGTGGCGGGACAATGGGATGGCTTCTATCTCATCAACTATGCCGATGCGCCTGTTGCCACATACCATCTCGATTATGTGAATATCGAAAGCGGGAACATCGGTCTGTATGTGCAGAGCGAGCGAAAAAAAGACCTCCCCACCCTCACAATGACCAACTGCCGCATACACAATCATACTCTTTACGGATTGGTTTTGCAGCACATCAATGCCACTGTTGCCAACACCGAAATCAGTAATTGTGCCTCCTACTGCGTCTATCTTTCGGGCGGAGAACAGCAGTTTGTCCACAACACCGTTGCATCCTATTTCTATAATGGGGACTTCAAACTGCAGAACACCGCACGCAAAGACTTGGCTGCGGTCTATATTGACAATCTCAACAAGGAATGTCCGACAACCGCCTCATTCCTTAACTCTGTCATCACAGGGGTTCGCCGCAACCAATTAGTGGTTGCTACCCCTCTACCACGCTACTATACAGGCACTTTCGTTGGAAACTACCTGAAAACCGACACGCTCACGCTGCCTGATGCAACCCGCAATATATATTGGCAGAAGGACGACAGCGCACAGGTCTTCCGCAATGATTTCTATTCACACAACGATTATCGCTACTTCGATTTTCAACTTGATTCGCTTTCTCCTGCCATCGGTATAGCCGATTCCCTCACTGCGCTTCTCTACCCTGCCGACCGACTCGGTATCCCGCGTGTCGGCACAACAGACCTGCTCCGCCCGGACGCAGGTTGCTACCAGCATACAGCCTACTGAAATGACCCCTCGCGACGTTCTGCAACGATATTGGCACTATGATGATTTCCGCCCTCTGCAAGCGGAAATCATCAACTCCGTGCTGGCAGGGCGTGACACGCTGGCACTAATGCCTACCGGTGGAGGTAAAAGCCTCTGCTTTCAAGTGCCTACTATGGTAATGGCTATGCACAATGCGCAAGGCACTACGTACAATACAGATGAAGAGGGACAAGGGCTGTGCTTGGTGGTAACACCACTTATCGCACTGATGAAAGACCAGGTGGAGAACCTTTACCAACGCGGTATCCGTGCAGCGGCTATCTATACCGGTATGACATACGAACAACAGAAAATAGCCCTCGACAACTGTCTCTTCGGTCCCTACCATTTTCTCTACGTATCACCAGAACGCTTGGAGAGCGAGGAGTTTCGCAAACGCCTGCAAGACCTGCCTGTCTGCCTGATTGCCATTGATGAAGCCCATTGTATCAGCCAATGGGGCTATGATTTTCGTCCATCCTACCTGCGTATTGCGGATATACGCACATTGTTTCCGCAAGTCCCCGTTTTAGCCCTTACAGCCACCGCTACACCCGATGTGGTGGAGGATATTCAGGAACGCTTGGGGTTTTTGGAAAAGAATGTCTTCAAAAAGAGTTTCCATCGCGACAACCTGCAATATGTAGTGCGTTACACCGAAAAGAAAGACGAACAAATCCTCCATATTCTCAACAGAGTCCCCGGTTCCGCCATTATTTATGTACGCAATCGCAAACGGGCGCAGGAGTTAGCCGTATGGTTACAGGAGCAAGGTCTTTCTGCCGATTTCTACCATGCGGGACTGACCACGCAAGAGCGCAGTGTCAAACAAAAAGCATGGAAAGAGTACGCTGAGGACAAAGGACAAAGGACAAAGAACAATGAACAAAATGGTATTCGGGTGATGGTTTGTACGAATGCGTTTGGTATGGGCATTGACAAACCTGATGTACGGCTTGTTATCCACCACGACTTGCCCGATACCCTCGAAGCATACTATCAGGAAGCGGGGCGTGCAGGACGCGATGGAAAGACTGCATTTGCCGTACTGCTCTATAATCCAACCGACAAAACCAAAGCCCGCAAGCGTATCGGGGACAATTTTCCTCCGAAAGACTTTATCGAAACGGTCTATCACAAGACATGCGATTTTCTGCAAATCGCCCTTGGCTGCGGAGAGGGAAGAACGTATGCACTACATATTGACCAACTCTGCCAAGTGATGCACCTGCCGGTTCTGCAAACTTATTCTGCCCTGCACTTGCTATCACAAGCGGGGTATATTGACTTTGAAGAAGCCCGTGAGATTTCTACACGAATCCTGATACGCCATTCGCCTGCCGAATTGGCGCATTACTCACTCAACCACGATCAAGTCCGGCTGTTGGATTTTCTAATGCGCAAATATACAGGTATCTTCACCGACTTTCAATACATAGACGAAGAGACTCTTTCCGTCTCCTATGGAGGTAAAAAAGCCTTCCACGACCTATTGGTCAGCCTTGCCCAACGCGGAATTATCACTTACTTGCCCCGCACTGTAGCATGCGGTTTCACGCCTATACGGGAGCGGCAGGCAGAAATTTATCTCTCGCCCAAAGTGTATGAAGAGCGGCAAAACCGCTACTCCACCCGCTTGAAAGCAATGGTGGAGTATGCCGAACAAACGCAATTCTGTCGTGAGCAACTGCTATTGGGTTACTTTGGCGAACTTGATGCCCCCGCCTGCGGACATTGCGATGTCTGCCGTACAATGAGCAAAAATAATCAATCATAAAGCAGACCCCATCACACGATCATCAAAAGTACACGATCAATAAAAAATTATTGCTGTCCGGTAAACGTAGTCCGAAGCAAAAAAGTCTCCCCAAG
>DGIN01000050.1:0-6194 GCA_002387325.1 Bacteroidales bacterium UBA4621
AACTTGCCGACAATGGACGAGAGACCGTAGATAACGGTGTCTTTCGCAAGAGAACGAAGCCCGGACCCCCTCATTCCCCCTTCAGAGGGGGAAGATTGCAGAGTTGGGTCTGTATTGTCGCTATTACTTGGTCTATGTTGCATAAAACCTGTTCGTTTATAAAGCGGAGCACCTTGTAACCTTGCAGGGATAAATAAGTGTCCCGTATGTTGTCAAAATCCTGATTATCTTCCGCATAGTGATATTTGCCGTCCACCTCAATGATAAGTTGCTTGCTCGGGCAAAAGAAATCTACAATATAATTTCCGATGATATACTGCCGCAAGAACTTGACACCCAGTTGTTGACCCCGTAGTTGTTGCCAAAGAGCCTTTTCCGCAGGAGTCATATTCCGCCTGTTCTCCGCAGCAAATTTCCGCAATGCCGAGTAGTTGAGGATGTCCGCACTGCGGTATTTCTTATTTTCATCATTCATCATCTGCGCCACTCTGCAAGTCCCCCTTTGAAGGGGGATTAGGGGGTCCTACAATAATTACGATTTCGCCTTTGGCTTCGCGCTCCTTGAAAGAGGCAATGAGTTCAGCGAGAGTGCCTCTTCTTGTTTCTTCAAATTTCTTGCTGATCTCGCGGCTGACAGAGGCGCGACGGTCGGCACCGAGATACTCCGCCAGTTGCTCCAACGTTTTTTGCAGGCGGAAGGGCGACTCGTAGATGATCATCGTGTGAGTCTGTTCGGCGAGTTGCTGCAAGCGGGTCTGCCGTCCTTTCTTCTGCGGGAGGAAGCCCTCGAACCAGAACCGGTCGCAAGGCAAACCGCTGTCCACCAAGGCGGGTACGAAAGCCGTAGCCCCCGGCAGGCATTGCACCTCCACACCCCGCTCCACACAGGCACGCACAAGCATAAAACCGGGGTCGGAAATACCCGGCGTACCAGCATCGGAAACCAACGCCACGTTCATTCCCGCCGCAATACGCTCCGCCATAGCATCGGAGGTCTCGTGCTCGTTGAACTTATGGTGCGCCTTGAGGGGCGTATGGATGTCGTAGTGCTTGAGCAGCACCGACGAGGTGCGGGTGTCCTCAGCCAGAACCAAGTCAGCCTCTTTCAACACCCGCAGCGCACGCAGCGTTATATCTTCCAAGTTACCGACAGGGGTCGGGACAACATACAACATAGATAGACAAAGAATAAAGAACTAAGAACCAAAAACTATGCGAAGCGGCGGTGGAGGGCATTGACAAACAGTTCGTAACTCGGTAGTTCCTTGTCCCAGTTGAAATGTTTGTCGATGTATGCCATCGCCTCGTCGAAAGAAGACAGACCGTTGAGGTCGGCAATGGTGCGCTGCATCAGTTCGCCGTTCTTGCCGAACAACTCGCGCTGATAGAGGAAACGGTCGCCGATGGAGATAGCCTGCTTCAGGTCGCTCACGGGTTGCCCGTATGCCGTATTGGCTTTGGGAGCCTCGGCTGGAACGGGTTCCGCTGCCGGTTCTGCAGGAGCAGGCTCCGCTGCTACAGGTTTCTCTTCTGCCTTGGCAGGCTCCGCTGCTGCTTCGACCGGTTTCTCTTCTGCTGCAGGTTCCTCCTGCGGTTCTTCTACCACCTCGGCGGGCACCTCCTCCTGTACGGGTTCTTCCGCTGCCACTTCCGCGGTCTCCTGTTCAGGTTCCTCGGTGTCGTCATCGTCCGGCAGGAGTTCCACTTCCACTTCGGGTTCCTCTGCCATAGCGGGACGGGCTTCTACCTCTACGAGGCGTTGCTCCAGTTCCTCCAGCAGGTCGCGCTGCACAGCCAAGGCGGCATTGGCAGCGTTGAGGGCTTTCTGCAACTCCTCAACCGTCTTGTCCAATGTGGCGATGCGTTTCTCGACACTTGCCGAATAAGTCGCAATCGCCTGTATAAAATGTCCGTTATCCATCTGTTAATTCATAATTCGTCATTAGCATGCCACTTTCTCGAGCCACTTGACCATACCGAGCATCACACCCATTGACACAAGGCACACGCCCAAGAAGACAGCCCAGCAGTACTCAATCGGCCAAGCGTTGTACATCACGGGACCTACCCAGATCATCAGGTTGCCGAGTGCCGTTGCGCCCAACCACAGACCCTGACACAAGCCTACCATATGGCGCGGAGCCACTTTGCTGACAAACGACAGACCGAGCGGTGAGATGAACAACTCTGCCACAGTGAGAAAGAAATAGGTAACTACCAGCACCCACGGACCGGCTTTGACCAAACCGGCAGCCGCCATCTGCTCTGCGTCCATAGCACGGAAGTCCGTACCCGAAGGATAGCCCTCGACAGCCGAGAACACGGTAAGGAACAGATATGCACAACCGGCGATACCCATACCGATGGCTATCTTGCGGGGAGTGGAGATGGCTTTGCCTTTGCGAGCCAATGCCGAGAATATCCACATAATCACAGGGGTCAGCACAATCACAAAGAACGGATTGAGAGCCTGCCAAATCTCGGGGGCGATAGACTGCGTTACCACAAAGTCGCGTGCAAAAACCGACAGCGACTGCCCATTCTGGTGGAAACTGAACCAGAAGAAAATAGCCACACCGAGTACGGCAAACAGTGCATACATACGTTGCTTAATCTCATGAGCCATAGCGGCTTTCTCGGCTGCGGTATAATTGGTTGTATTGCCGGTTTCTTTCTTCGCAGGCTGCGGGAACATCTTTTTGGTGCAAAGGAAAATCACCAGCGAAAGCAACATCGCCGCCACCGAAGCAATGAACGAATAGTGGATACCCGTATTGAACACATTGATATAATCGTGGCAGAAAGCCGCATTATCTACAAAATTGTATCCGCTGCCGAGCACCTGTTGCATAGTCTCGGTGAACTTGGTGGTAACCACGCCGTCAGCCAGATACTGGTGACAGAGCGCAGGCATATCCGCATTGTAAACGAGGTCGTGCGCCTTGAGCCACCACTGGCGGAGCAACGGAGCCACAAACGGTGCAATCAGACCGCCGATATTGATAAATACGTAGAAAATCTGGAAACCCGAGTCGCGTTTGTCTTTTGCCTGAGCCAATGCTTCCGGACTTTCTTTGGCAGCCTCAGCCTCCAACTCATCGTACATCTTGCCCACAATGGCTTGCAGGTTGCCCTTGAACAGACCGTTGCCGAAAGCAATCATCAGCAACGCTACGCAGGTGAATACCAATATGCCCCACCATTCGCCGTTGCCGTCAGCCGAACTGAAAACCGGCACCGACAGGGCGACATAGCCCAATGCCATAATAATCAATCCCCACTGAATAGTCTTGTTGTAGTTCTGCGTTTTGTCGGCAATCAAACCGCCAACGAGACTCAGCACGTAGATACCGCAATAGAACACGGAATAGATCAGACCGGCCGTACCGTCGGAGAGACCGAATTTAGAAACAAGGAACAGCAGCAGCACTGCATTCATAATGTAGTAGCCGAAACGCTCGCCCATATTCGCCAGGGCGGCAGGTATCAAACCTTTAGGGTGATTTTTGAACATAAGGTATTGTTTTTTTTAGTGATTATTTCCCGTTGTATTTTGTTATAGGATCGTTATAGGATGGTCATAGGATAGAGGGGGCTACGCATTGTGCATTGTGCATTGTGCATTGTTTGTCTATCCACCTTATATCCTCCTTACATCCACCTTACTTTTCAATTATGAATTAGGAATGAAGAATATTATATGCTACTTTTTCCCTGCTCTTTCCCTGTGGATACCCTGAGGATAGCAAGAACATTCTTCATTCTTCATTCTTTATTCATAATTCATAATTCCAGCCGTGTGTGTCTTCGGCGCGACCGAACTGGATGTCCTGCAAAGCGTGGTACAAGCGACAGCACACCTCGCCGGGGGCAAGACCATATTCATATACGCGTGCGAAGTCTGGGTCAATAATCCGCGAGATGGGCGAAATAGCCGCTCCCGTGCCGCACGATGCCGCCTCTTGCATCTCCGCGAGTTCCTCCACAGGTATCTGCCGTTCCTCGTGGCGGATACCCAAATCCTCGCACAGGGTCATCAGACTGCGGTTGGTGATACTGGGCAGGATACTGTCGCTCTTGGGTGTGATATACACCCCGTCTTTGACGCCGAAGAAGTTCGCCCCACCGCACTCATCTATATATTTGTGCTCCCGCGAATCCAAGAACAGCACGCCGTAGCCCTGCTCGTGCGCAGGCTCGGTAGCACGGAAAGAGGACGCATAGTTGCCCCCCACCTTGTACCGCCCCGTACCAAATGGTGCCGCCCTGTCCACACGGCGGTTGATAATAAACGGCGTAGTGCCGAACCCGCTCGGGAAATAGGGACCGATAGGCGTGGCAAGGCACATAAACTCAAACTCGTGCGCAGGCGACACACCCACTTTCGGGGTCGTACCAATCAGTATCGGGCGGATATAGAGCGTCGCCCCTGTGCCATACGGCGGCATATAGTCGATATTCTCCGCCACACACAGGCTCACCGCCTCCATAAACTTCTCCTCGGGCAACGGCGCGATATACATCGACTTCGCCGACTCCTGCATACGGCGGGCATTGTCCTGCGGGCGGAAAATTCGCACCCGCCCGTCCACTCCGCGAAAGGCTTTCAGCCCCTCGAACGCCTCTTGCGCATACTGCAACGCCGTGGCTGCCGCATGGATGGAGATACGGAAATCGTCCGTGGCATATACCTCTCCCCATTGCCCGTTCCTGTACGAGCAACGCACCATCTTCGCACACTCGGTGTACGAGAAAGTCAGGTGTTTCCAATCTATTTGTTTCATTATCTTTTCTCCCCAACCCCTCCGAAGGATGGGCTCGACGGATTCTAATTACTACTTATTTTACCATTCTTTTCCTCCCCAACTCTGCAAGCCCCCTCTTTCACAGAGTTCCCACAAGCAATGCGCAGTGGGATGTTCTCGAGGGGGTTGGGGGAGTTAAACAACTCGTCCAAAATGCTTCGTCCGCTGCCGAAACAGGGTTCCAGGTTTCGCCCCATCCAGTCGGCGGTCGGCTGCAGCGTATAGCCCGCAATGGATGTCATACTGCGGTTGAGCAGTTGCATAATCACCTCGTGCAAGCCGTTGTTCAAATCCACCAGATATTTCGTTTCCCGCTCATAGAACGGGCGAAAATAGTCCTCGAAGTAGTCGAAATAGGGTGTCCTGCGGTAGGCACTCACGAGCGAAATCCAGTGTTGATGCTGCCAGCGGGTTTGGTAACTGATTTCCACATCGCGGGTCAGTTGCTTGTGCTCCGATTTCTTCACCGGCACGCTCAGCGTCAGCGGTCCGTCGGGCGCGGTGATAGTGCAGCGGTTGCGGCAGGTCTGTTTCGGAAAACTCTCCATCACCTCTATCCGCACCGCCTGCGGGTCTTGCAGGTAAGCGCAGTACCAATCCACCGAACCGAGATAGGTAGTAGGTAAAATTAAAACATTTCCGAGACCCCTTCCAACTTCCCCTTCTAGGGGGGAGAGTTCAAATGCTCTGAGTTCCCCTCCTTTGAAGGAGGGGTTAGGGAAGGTCTTATTATTGCTCTGCATTCTTTCCAATCCTGCTCCAGCGGATATGTCCTTTGAACCACGGTTTGTCTTTCTCCACCGACAACCAGATGAATACCGGTCGCCCGACGATATGGTCTTCCGGCACAAAACCCCAGTAGCGGCTGTCCGCCGAGTTATGGCGGTTGTCGCCCATCATCCAGTAGTAGTCCATATCGAAGATATAGTCCTCGCCCACGCGCATCGGTTTGAACTCGTAGGCATCGGCTATACGTTTGTAGAGCCAGTAGTTGCCCTCGGTGATACGCAGCGTCTCCCCCTTGCGCGGGATATAGATCGGACCATAGTTGTCGCGCGTCCACGTGGTATGCCCCAGCGGATAAACATCGCCGCCCTGCTGCTCGGGTTCGAGGGTAACAGAGGTGATATGCGGGTTCTTTGCCAACTCGTCGCGCATCGTCTCCGTAAGCGGGAAATGATATACCCCCGGTTCCAAGCGGCGGCGGTCGTCTTTGTTGATACCTATCTTCTCCAGATAGGTGTCGGTCAGGATATGCCCGTCGGTTTGTACAAAATAGTTCAACTGCACGCCCTCACGGTGCGGCTCGGCTTCGCCGTTGATATACACCACGTTATCTATAATCTGCAGCGTATCGCCCGGCGTGCCCACACAGCGTTTCACATAGTT
>DGIN01000050.1:6367-6543 GCA_002387325.1 Bacteroidales bacterium UBA4621
GGGAAATTGAATACCACGATGTCGCCTTTCTCGGGGGTGTCCCAGCCTGCAAGACGCTTGTAGTCCCAATGCGGTTTGTCGATATAACTCTTGCCGCCGCCTAACCATTGCGGGAACGTATGCTGCACAAGCGGCATAGAGAGCGGCGTATTCGGCACACGCGCACCGTAACTCAT
>DGIN01000066.1 GCA_002387325.1 Bacteroidales bacterium UBA4621
CAGACCTTGTTCGCAAAGTCCACAATTTCCACCGATGCAGAGACACCCGCTATGCAGCAAAACGGTGCCAAAGCACAGAAGATGATTGTCAACGGGCAACTGTATATCCGTCGGGGAGAGCAGTGGTTCAATGCTTTAGGGCAGATGCTGTAGAACAGGGCGGGGGCTCGCTACAAAGAGAGCCGCAGCCAAAGAATACTATTCGTACTTGACGACGCGAGACGCGTCGTTTCCACAAACGCAGTATCGTTATGCGGTTTGTGCCAAACCGACCGGGGACGGGGGCGTCCGCGTCCCCGGAATGGGGTTTGCGTCTTCGGAATGATGTCGGTGGTTCCTGAATAATACACTATTGATGGTTCCTGAATAATACACTATTATGATACGGCTGCCCTGACTGCATCCCCAATCGGCTTTGAAATGTTATCGGAAGTACAATAGTATTGTCCTTCTGCAGAACAAGGAAGTACAATAGTATTGTCCCTTTTGCGTATTGTAGTGTCCTTTTGCATAACAAAATAACATTCAAGTTTGGTAGTTTCATCTTTTTGTTGTAATTTTGCAGTCGATTTTGCACAGAGTCTCTGGCGATTGAAGTAGGAGTATGTCCGTGTATGGGAATATCCGCAAGGGGACAAACACCGAATAGTAGTGCATACTCTGTGCCGTAACCATTTAATTGTCAAAAGAAATGGATTTGATTAAGATTGCCGAACAGGCATTCGCCGGTGAGAAAAAAGAGTTTCCGGCATTCAAAGCCGGTGATCAGATCACGGTGGCTTATCGTATCAAAGAGGGTAACAAGGAGCGTGTTCAGGAGTTCCGTGGCGATGTAATCGCTATTCACGGCAGCGAGGACAAGAAACGCTTCACCGTCCGCAAGATGTCGGGCAACGTAGGTGTAGAGCGTATCTTCCCTATGGACAGTCCTTTCATCGAGAGCATTGTTATCAACAAGTACGGTAAGGTTCGTCGCTCGAAGATTTACTACCTCCGCAACCTCACAGGTAAGAAGGCTCGTATTCAAGAACGCCGAGTTAAGTAAGAAAAAGAAAGAGCCGCAAGGCTCTTTTCTTTTTAAGACCTCCCCTACCCCCTCCTTCAGAGGAGGGGGATATAGAACGGTGAAAACCTACCGCCTATCATCAGGGTAACATCAGGGAAAGAGGAGGGAAAATTATGCATTATTCATTCATAATTTTTCATTCCTAATTCATAATTAAAAAAAACTTTGTTTCAGTTAGAGAGTGCATACAAGCCTACCGGTGATCAGCCGCAAGCGATAGAGTCGCTTGTGAGCGGTGTTCGTGCGGGTGCGCCTGCGCAGGTGCTGCTCGGCGTAACGGGTAGCGGCAAGACGTTTACCGTAGCAAACGTCATCAGCCACCTCAACCGTCCGACGCTCATTATGAGCCACAACAAGACCCTTGCGGCGCAGTTGTACTCGGAGATGAAAGCGTTTTTCCCGCATAACGCGGTGGAGTATTTCGTTTCCTATTACGACTACTACCAGCCTGAAGCCTATATCCCTTCCACCGACACCTATATAGACAAAGACCTGAGTATCAACGAGGAGATCGACCGTCTGCGGCTGTCCGCCGTGGCAGCACTGTTGAGCGGTCGCAAGGACGTGATTGTCGTCTCGTCGGTGAGTTGTATCTACGGTCTCGGTTCGCCGCAGGATTTTACGCAGAATTGTATCTCACTCCGCCGCGGTGAGATACTGCCGATGGATACGTTCCTCAAACAATTGGTGGCAGCGCAGTATATCCGCAACGATGTAGAACTTGCCCGCGGGCGTTTCCGTGTGAAAGGAGACACTGTGGATATAGCCCTTGCGTATGCCGACTATGTCGTGCGTATCGAGTTCTTCGGCAACGAGATAGACGCTATTTCAACGGTTGACCCTGTGAACAACAGCCAGTTAGAGGAGTTCGATCACTACAACATATCGCCTGCCACCATCTTCTGCACCAGCAAAGAGCATATAGAGGCGGCGATGGCGCAAATCAAATTAGACCTCGCCAACCGGGTCAATTATTTTCAGGAGATAGGCGAACCGCTCTATGCCAAACGTATCGAGGAGCGTGTGAAATACGACCTCGAGATGATACAGGAACTCGGCTACTGTTCGGGTGTGGAGAACTACAGCCGCTATTTCGATGGACGCGAAGCAGGTACCCCGCCGTATTGTCTGTTGGACTATTTCCCGAAAGATATGCTGCTGGTTATTGATGAGAGCCATGTTACCGTACCGCAGATACGCGGTATGTACGGTGGCGACAAGTCGCGCAAAGACAACCTAATCAATTACGGTTTCCGCCTGCCCGCCGCGCGGGACAACCGTCCTCTCACTTTCGACGAGTTCGAAGCCAAGACAGGGCAGACCATATACGTCTCCGCTACTCCGGACGAATACGAATTGCAGCGTTCCGAAGGCGTTGTGATCGACCAGGTGATCCGCCCGACGGGGCTGCTTGATCCCGAGATAGAGGTGCGCCCGACGGAACACCAGGTGGACGACCTGATGGAGGAGATACAGCAGCGCGTCAAAAGGGATGAGCGCATACTGGTCACAACCCTCACCAAACGTATGGCGGAGGAGTTGGACGACTACCTGCGCCGTTACGGTATCCGTTCCGCCTATATCCACTCCGACATCGACACCATCGAGCGGGTGAAGATTATGGAAGACCTGCGCAAAGGGCTGTACGATGTATTAGTGGGTGTAAACCTGCTGCGCGAGGGACTTGACCTGCCCGAGGTCAGCCTTGTGGCGATACTTGATGCCGACAAACAGGGCTTCCTGCGAGACAAACGCAGCCTGACGCAGACGGTAGGACGTGCCGCCCGAAACGTGAACGGAAAGGCAATCATGTACGGCGACACCGTAACGGGGGCGATGCAAGCCACCATAGACGAGACCAACCGCCGCCGCCGTATCCAGATGGCATACAACGAGGCACACCATATCACGCCTACGGCGATAAAGAAAGATATCAACACCTCAGCATTGGCTTCGCTCTACAAAGACCCCGAGGCGGAGAAAGCGCGTGTGGAAAAGGCGATACGTGAGTCGTGGAAGACGGCGGATTGGCAGAAAATGGACAAGAAAGCCCTTGCCAAAGCCATAGAACAGAAACGCCGTGCGATGCTCGCCTCCGCCAAAGACCTTGACTTTGACAACGCAGCCCGCCTGCGCGACGAGATGCTCGCTATGGAAAACCGGTTAGACGCAATAGGGTGATATTCTGCAACCTATACATAAACAATGAGGATGTCCGATAAGTCTAAGAAACATCATGGCAACCGCATCAAAACAGTAACAACACCGGTAGAAAATAGGGTCTAAGGTCATCAAAACGGCATCGAAGTGCCAGCAAAAAGGCATAATGAAACGTATCTGTAGTTTCGGCAAAGGCGATAACGACGCGGGACGCGTCGTCTTCACAAACGAAGCATAGTCATACGGTTTGTGGCAAACCGACCGCGGGCGAGGGCGTCCGCGTCCCCTGAATGGTGTCTGCGTCCCCGATCAGACGGTATATTTTACGAAAAAGCATCAAAAAAAGAGGCTGCCTACACTTGTCAGGCAGCCTCTTTTGTTGCAAGTAGTGTTTGATTACTTATTTTTTCGAGATTGCACCGGTTGGGCAAACATCTGCGCAAGTGCCGCACTCGGTGCAGATGTCCGGATTAATCGAATAGTGTTCGCCCTCGGAGATTGCACCCATAGGGCATTCATCTTTACAAGTACCGCATGCAATGCAGTCATCAGAAATTACGTAAGCCATAATCGTATTATAAGTTATAGAATTTATAAAGTGGTTTCTTTTGCTCCGTTTTTGTCGCCTTTGCAAAGCACACTTTGCAAAAACCAGTTTGCGGTGCAAAGGTACGACAAAAAAATCAATATACCAAGAAATGGGGATATATTTTTGCAGGAAATGCAATTTATGCCTATCCATTGTACTATCCAATAACAAATGCTATTTTGTGCAGAGTGCGTGGAAACAAGCGAGAGTGTCTGACCATTTCCATACGGAAACAAAAAAAGAGACTGCCTACACTTGTCAGGCAGTCTCCCTTTTTCGTTATTTTATTGTACTTGTCAGATAGACAATATCTTCAAAGCCGCCCATTTGTCGGCTTTAACGTCTTTTTTCTCTTTGATGGCCTCGATAAGCGGCACATAGACGATTTCATCGTTCTGTACGCCTACCATGATACTGCGTTGCTCTTCGAGCAGGGCGTGTATAGCGGCAATTCCCATACGGGAAGCGAGGATACGGTCGTCGGCTGTAGGCGAACCGCCTCGTTGCAGGTGTCCGAGTACGGTTACCCGCGGACTATATTCAGGGTGTGCCTGTGCAACCAAGTCAGCCACTGCTTTGGCACCTCCTTCAATAGCATGTTCCTGCACCAGCACGATACTGGAATTCTTGCTCTTGCGGCGTCCTTGCCCGATAGCGGCTTCTATCTGCTCCATAATAGTAGCCCGTTCCGGGATGATAGCCGCCTCAGCCCCCGCAGCGATAGCCGCATTAAGGGTTAAGAAACCGGCATCGCGCCCCATTACCTCTACCAGAAAGACACGCTCGTGCGAAGAAGCGGTATCGCGCAAGATGTCCACACAACGCATAATCGTATTGAGGGCGGTATCGTAGCCGATAGTGGTATCGGTACCCCAGAGGTCGTTATCAATAGTGCCGGGGATACCGATGATAGGAACATTGTACTCTTGCGCAAACATACGTGCGCCGGTAAAGGTACCGTCGCCGCCGATGGCTACCAAGGCATCGATTTGCTCTTTTACCAGATTATCATACGCCTGCCTGCGCCCTTCGGGTGTCTTAAATTCCTCACATCGTGCCGATTTGATGATTGTACCGCCGCGTTGGATGATGTCGCTTACATCTTGGGTGCCGAACTCTTTTATCTCATCTTCTATCAAGCCTTTGTAGCCCCGGTAGATGGCTTTCACTTTGATGCCGTTGCTAATAGCCGCGCGTGTTACGGCACGCACTGCAGCATTCATACCCGGTGCATCACCTCCTGAGGTGAACACACCTACTGTGTTAATTTTATATTCCATTGTTTTGTTGGTTTGTGGGTTTATCGTTTTTGTCGGTTTATGAGTTTATTGGTTTAGACGTTTAACATCGCACAAACTCATAAACCAATAAACTAAGACTTAACCCTGCACGCCACTCTCTCCATCAGCCAAAGCGGTGTGGAAGTGGCTCCGCAGATTCCCACGCGTTCAACAGCGTGGCAGGCTGCCAAGATGTCATTGGTCAGTTCTGTATCATCACTTACAAAAACCGTGCGAGAATTGGCTTTTTGGCAGTGTTGGAATAAGACTTTGGCATTTGAGGACTTTTTCCCCCCGACAAAAAGGACGATATCATTCTCTTTGGCAAACTGCTGCAGTTTGTCCACCCGATTTGCCACGTTGCGGCAGATCGTATCATGCCACTCAAACGGTACGCCGGTCTGCATACGTTTTTGTATGGCATCCACCAATTGGCGGAAATCCTCCACGGACTTGGTTGTCTGCGAGAAAAGATATACAGGGTGTCTGAAATCCAAGCGTGCCACATCCTCCAATCGCTCCACTACGATGGCAGTATTGTTGGTTTGCCCTTGCAACCCAATCACTTCCGCATGTCCCTGTTTGCCGAAAATGACTATTTGAGAATGCCCTGTCGGTTCAGTCCGGCGCAAGTACCGGTACGTTTCCCTGATGCGTTTCTGCAGATTCAGCACAACGGGGCAGGAGGCATCAATGATTTCGATATTGTTCCGTTCCGCAATATGATACGTACTCGGCGGTTCGCCGTGCGCACGGAGCAAGACGCGTACATTATGCAATGTACGCAGATCATCGTAGTCGATTGTTTCCAGCCCCAGATTTACCAGACGCTCCACTTCCTGTCCGTTATGGACAATGTCGCCCAAGCAATAGAGAGCCCCTTTTGCGAGTTCTTCCTCGGCTTTCCGTATGGCACTCGTTACACCAAAACAGAAGCCGCTACCGCTGTCGATGGTTACTATCATTGTTCAGGGGGACAATGAACAATGGACAAAGAACAAAGAATATATTACTTTATATTCGCTCAATGCCATTTCGTTCACTATTTTTTGTTTTTCGTTCTTTGTCGGAAAAGGTCTATCACCTTTCCCATTTGTTGTTCTTTGCTCATCGTGTTATTGTCTATGACAATAGCATCATCGGCTTGGCGAAGCGGGCTTTCTGCCCGATGGGTGTCGCGATAGTCGCGATTGTTGACATCTGCCAGCACGTCAGCATACAGGGGCTGTTCACCTTTGGCTGTCAGTTCATCGAAACGACGTTGCGCACGCACTTGGGGCGAAGCGGTAAGAAACAGCTTCAATTCGGCTTCCGGAAACACGACCGTACCTATGTCGCGTCCGTCCATTACGATACCTTTCTCTTTCCCCATCGCCTGCTGTTGCGCGACCAGGAAGCATCGTACCTCACGTATTTGCGATATCTGCGATGCCATATTGCCGACCTGAAGGGTACGGATCTGCGGTTCCACATCCTGCCCGTTGAGCATAGTATGCTGCGAGCCGTCCGCCTGCAAGGCAAAACCAATGTTTACATTGGGTAACAAGGCAATTATCTGCGCCGTATTCTCAGCATGGTGCTGCATCATATAGAGGGCGACGGCACGGTACATTGCTCCCGTATCCACGTACATATACCCCGCATATTTTGCCAATGCTTTGGCGATGGTTGATTTGCCGCACGAAGAGTAGCCATCGATGGCAACAACGATTTTTTTCATTTCAACAGAGAATTTATATCGAGACTCAATCCGACCTGATAAGAGAAATTGCTCTTGGTCATTTGCGACATAGCAAAACCGAGCCGAAACTTATAGATACGCACTCCGGCACCGAAAGCGACTCCAGCCAAGGAGCGTTGGTCCACAAGATTCATTTCGGCACGGCGACGATGATTGTAACTGACCGTAAGATAAAAACGCTCACTCTTCGGCACGATATCCACGGCAAAAATAGTATGACGGAACATCATATCGTACCATTGTACCGGTTTGGATTCGTCCGTCAACGATGGTACATCGGCGCGGTTGGTAACCTCATAACCGAGGTTCCATTGCTGGATATTGTGTATGGTCATTGAGAAGCGAAGCGGTGCATGTGCCACGCGATAACTGAGTCCCAACTGCAAGTTGATGGGAAGCATCTCGTGGTTTGTGCCTCCCTCGTCGCTGTAAAAGCCTTTTACCTGCCACCCTATATTCTGAAGCGACAATCCCAATTGGAACGTAGAATCCCGTGTCTGGTAATGCGCCCCCACATCAGCACCGAGTGCAAACGAATGGTACGCCTCATATACAGAATAGACCGGTTTGAGTGTTACTCCCACAGAAAAACACTGCCCCAATTGGCGTGCATACATTACGTCAATCAGCATATCTTTTGCCGTAAAAGTTCCTCCTGTCAGATTTCCGTCTCCGTCAGCGTACTGCATACGTCCATAATCCAGATAATGTATACCCACTGCAAAATAGTTGGGTTTGTCAGGTTGCCCATCGCCCGCATAAGTTTTTTCTATCTTAGAACGTCCAAAATTGTAGCCATACAGCACACTGCCGAACATTGTACCCGGCAAATAGTAGGAATAGTTGAATTGCAGCACGTTATCGGTCAATGCGCCAAGTAGCGCAGGGTTATTCATTGCCATAGATATATCCCCGTCGCGCACACTCACATTGTTGCCTCCGAGGGCATTCATACGCGAAGAAACCGGCAGTCCGAGAAACGTAAAGACACTGCTTCCGCTTCCCGTATATTGCGCCTGCACAGGCATTACCGACAAGATAACAAGACCTATGAGCGAAGCTATATGTAATCTATGTTTATACAAGTTGTTCCTTCTTTTGCAGCCGCAAAGATACTGCTTTTTTCCGAAATATCCAAGTGCCGCCTATTTTGCAGAATCGCCATCGTCCTCATCTGCATAGTAGGAAGCGTTATCCGAAATGTCCTTATGGAGCATAACCGCCCACAGACGCTCTATCTGGTAACGGAATCTTGTTTTATTCGCTTTGCGGGGATTGCCGTAGCCATAGCCATAACCGTAACCATAGCCATATTTATAGCCATAGCCGTAGCCGTAGCCATGACGGGAATCATTAGGTATGTCGGACAAGATCAGTTCCACTTTATCGGGATTGTCCACCACTTCTGTCATCTGTGACAAGGTCTGCTTACAGAAAGACTTATTGGTCTGCATACAGCGAATGACATACAAGCACATATCGGTTTGTTCGATAAGCGTATAAGCATCAGGAACCAGACCGATAGGCGATGTGTCCATAATGATATAGACATACTTCCGTTTCAAGTCGGCAATTAAAGTTGCCAACTCATCGGAATGGATTAATTCACCGGGGTTGGGCGGAATTGTCCCTGCACGCATCACATCGAATCCAATCTTGTCATTATGCACTATGATATCCTCCAATACGCAATCACCAATAAGATAATTGGATACTCCGGGTCCGTTGTCCAAACCGAGTACTGTATGCACATTCGGTTTGCGCAGGTCAAGATCAACAAGCAGCGTTTTTTTACCCGTCATAGCATAGAGCGAAGCCAGATTTGTACTAAGGAATGTCTTGCCGTCACCGGATTCGGTGGAGGTCACCACCAATGTTACATTCTCTTTGCGTTTGATTATAAATTCGATGCGCGTCCGTATAGCCCGCATCATTTCGGCATACGTTGAGCGCGGATTATCACGAACAAGGGTCGGGTTGGTATGGTGTATATGGCGGAGTGTACCGATGAGACGGAACAGGTGCAGTTTCTGCACATCTTTCGGGGAACGCATTTTCGTATTGAGCAGTTCGCTCAGCACAACAAGCAGGAAAGGAATGAGCAAACCGACAAGCAAGCAAATGGTTGTAGTTTTGCTTTTGGCTTTAGAGTTGACCACAGCAGTGGTGCGTGCCTTGTCCAAAACGGTGTTATCCGGTGTATTGCTGGCCTTTTGTATCTCTGCTTCCGCCCGCTTTTGGAGGAAGAAAGTATAGTAGTTGTCGTCGATACGGTAGTTGCGCTCGATAGCCACCATCTGCAATTCCTTGGTAGGCAGGTTTTGTATCTCTTTTTCGACCTCTTTATAACGGTTTTGCAAGTCTTTTTTCTCTATTTCGAGCGAAGCACGCATACTTCCGACCACCTCGTTGATAGCCGTTTTTACATTTTCTATATCCTTGGTATATTTGGCATAATATACATTCTTTTGGGTCAGTTCACCGCGCTGAATACGCAAGTCGTTGAGTTGCTGTACAAGGGTCATCAGCATCGGTTCGTTCAGGCCGAGGGATGTCGGGGCGATGACCGCCCCGTTTTCGATATTGGTTTTCAGATAATTGGTGAGATAATCAAAATAGGTTTCTTTCAAGCGCAGTTCCATTGCCTGCTGGTCGTAGCCTGAGATACGGGTCATTAACTGTCCGGCATACGAACTGACATCAACGAATTTGTTTTCCTGTCGGAAATTGGTCATAGCACCTTCGCTGGTTTCGAGAGCCGTCTGCAGATGTACCAACTGTTCGTTGATGAAGCGTATAGAATTTTCAGCGACCTCGTTTTTCTGTTCCAGGTTTTTCTGCAGAGATATATCTGCCAATTTGTCAATAAATTCACAATCCCGTTGTGGTGTTTCGCTCGTCAAGGCGAGTGCCAGCACAGTACTTCCTTCTCCGATGAAATGGAGTTGCAGTCTGCCCATAAACTCGTTCACCAACGATTCTCTTGAGCGGAAGCGGAAATACATTTTACCGGAATTAACCATATTTCCGGTAGGCCAGACAGTAGCAGTAAACAATGGGCTGTGAATCGGTTCGCCGTATCGAGCCACAATGTTAAACGAATTTTCCTCACTTTGGTATGATACATTCATCGTGCCGTCACCGTTGAACACCATTTGAAACATTGCATCATATCCGCGCGGGTCAATATCAGTCGTTTCTATGGTAATCGGGGTTTGGCGATAGAGGTTTCTTGTTTTGAAGCGTCCCTGTGTGATGTACTCTGTCCGCATAAACGGCAGCGAGTCCACAACGCGGCACATCAGGTCATATGAACCAAGCATTATGACCTGGTTATTCACATTGCGATAGCCAGCGTCCACTCCAAAGCCCTGCATCAAGACCGAATTGGAAGTGCTATACCCCATTGTTTCTTTGATGATTATAGTTCCTTGCGAGTAGTAGGATGGCAGCCAGCGGCGGTTTTTCAGCATTGCCGCACCGAGTGCGATAACGACACCTATGACAAACAGATACCAATAATGGAGGAACAGCATCACCCACTCCATGATATTGAAATTGGGTTGCCCTTCCTCTCCATTGCTATCGGGGTCGTTGGGATTGTAACCGTTAGCATAGTATTGTCCGTTGCCATAGGATGTATTTCCCCCATAGAGGTAGTTGCTATTACCCGTCTGCGTATATTGTTGATTAGAATCCATCGGTTGTTATTTTGAATTTGGAATAAGCATTGTATAGTTAAGCACGGTAACAAGCAGCGATACCGAACCGGTTATCAAGCCGAGGAACCCCGTGTAACTGGCGGTTTTGAAAAAACTATCCTTGGTACGTGCCACATAGATGACATCGTTTGGATAGACATAGTAGTATTTCGAATCAATGATTGAATTGGTACGAATATCGAATTCCAGCACTTCCGGTTCCGCCCCGTCGTGCGGTCGGATGATACGGACGTGCTTACGGTCTCCCGAGTTCATCAAATCGCCGGTCATAGCTAGTGCCTGAAAGATATTGAGTTTTTCCTTATATACATAATACTCACCGGAATTGATGTCTCCGATAACGGTAAAGTATTTGTTGTAGAGTGCGAGTTTTACGTCCGCATCGGGTATTATCTCCCGAAAAGCGGCACGAAGTGTATCTTGTGCCTGTTCGACCGTCAATCCAGCGACACGGACAGGTTGCAGAAACGGCACATCAATTGTTCCGTCGGAATACACCCGATACGAATTGGCATACTGCCCCGCCATATTCTGATTGTTCCCCATAATGGATTTGGAGATAGTCTCGTCCATTGTAATGAGACGGTAGATGATTTCGTCATTCACCCGGATTTTATACGGTACATACTCTGCGCTGTCGTATTGCGGCAGCCGGTTGCACTTGTTAGGTTGTTGCAGGAGACCTATTTCACGGTGAGTATAGCAACTTGTCATTGCAGCACCCAAGGCACAAAGAAAACAGAAATAGAACAGTTTTTTCATCATTTGCCTCCTACTTTTTGTGACAGGTTGATACAGGTCTGCACTACCGAATAGACAAACACCCCGAACGATACAGTAGTTGCCACTACGCTTACCGCCGTGGCCGCCGAGTTGATACCGAACTGGTATCCTCCTATTTTATGAATATAAATAATATCGTTCGGTTCGACATAGTAGTATTCAGAGTTGATGATATCTTTTGAGCGTACATCGAACGTTTTAATGACGGTATGTCCGTCTTTTTCACGCACAAGTTTGATTTCCGCCCTGTCTCCAAATTCGCCGATGTCCCCCGCCATAGCGAGTGCTTCAAAGATTGTCATTTTCTCTTTGGTGATGGCGTATCTACCGCTCTGCATACCGATAATAGAGAATGAGCGTTGTACGATATTCACCTCGACAGAGACAGAGGAGAAACCAGGTATTTCTTTCATGAGAGTACTCAGTTCGCTTTCCAACTTGTGTTTAACCTCACGGGTTGTCAGCCCTTTGACCTGCACTTTGCCTATGGTAGGGAAATCGATATATCCCTCATTATCGACCAAGTAGGTGTAAAGATCATACGCTCCGTTCACGCTACCGCTGTTACTCTGTTGCCGAAGGTAACTGCTATTGCCTCCTGCATTGTACATCTGTGTGATTTTGGGGTCTAACGAATAGACGTAGATATAGAGCCTGTCTCCCTCACGCAGTGTGTAGTCTTCAAAACTGATAGTATCGGCATAATGCGGGATATGTCTGTCCGGCTCCTGCATATAGTTCACTTTGCGAGCCGTAATACAAGAAGATAGTGCACTGCACAGAGCGCAGAGTATAAATAAGATATGTATCCGTTGGATCATTTTCAAGCGTTATTTTCAGCGTTTTTCATCCCATCCGAACGGGTGTCTGGCAAGGGGGAGTTTAGCAAGCGGGTGGTAGTCTCCGACCAGTCCGACGGGGTCGGCATGACGTATTTGGCTGACTATCTCGATACAGGGTCGTGCTTCGGATATACGGAAGCCGTTGCCTGCGAGTATATGTTTGTAGCTCTCGGTATGCAGTTCGGTGAAGCCCTGACTGAATTCGAATTCCTCTCCGTCGATGTTCAAAGTGCGATAGGTGCGTTTTTCGCCTTGCACGGCATTGGGGGGGAGACATTCCGCATTGATACTCAGAAAATAGCGCACGCGTGCCTGTTTGAGTTCCAGATAGCCCGCCACACGGTCGAATGACATCACATGGACGATGTTCTTCTGCACCGGTCCGAAAATCCATTGCAGCATATCATAGAAATGCACGCCGATATTGGTAGCGATACCGCCCGCTTTGTGTATATCGCCTTTCCAAGAACTATAGTACCACTTTCCGCGGCCGGTGATATAAGTCAAGTCCACATCATAGATTTTGTCTTCGGGTCCGTTCTTGACCTTCTCGCGGAGTGCTTTAATCTTGTCGTGCAGACGGAGTTGCAGGATTGTATATGCCTGGTGTCCGCTCTCCTGTTCCAGTTCCAGAAGGTTGTCGATATTATAGGGGTTGAGCACCAGCGGTTTCTCGCAAATCACGTTGCAGCCGAGTCGCAGGCCGTAGCGTATGAAGGCATCGTGGGTATAATTGGGCGTACAGACAGAGACCCATGAAAGCGGGTTGTCCGTCCGCATCTGTTTGGAGCAGAACCGGTCGAACTGCTCGTTCTCGGTAAAGAAAGAGCAATCGGGGAAACTGCTATCCAGACGCCCGACCGAGTCGAACTTGTCATACGCCACCATCAGGTTGTTTCCAGTATCGGCGATAGCCTTTATGTGTCTCGGAGCGATATATCCTGCTGCGCCGATAAGTGCGAAATTTTTAGGATTTTCCATTTTATTCCAGATTTAGCGTGCAAAGTTACAAAAAAAAATAAACATATACAAGTACTTGGCAGAAGTTCTACGAATTGCAGGCTCAACAAGCGACTTTATACATTTCCATAGGGCAAGGGCATCAAGGCAATGTTTATGCAGTTTATATAGTATTTGTAGTGCATAAAGTGCATAAAAAGCAGGCTTATCCTGTCGAAAAAAGCCTTTTCTTTCTACGTCTTTTTTACGTAATGGGTATATGGAGGTGGCGGGATTGCTTAAACTGCATAAACGTCGTTTTGATGCGCCTGCCCCAACCTGTTTTGAGTTTACCAATTACGCCATCGAAAGCAAAAAGTACAAAACCGACTGGCAGCCCACGCTTTTCGAGACGTCCAATCCGCTCTTTGACACAGACAAGACACGCGTGCATCGATGACCTCGAATGGCATTATTATGGAGGGTGACGGCAGGGACGGGAAGTCTTAACAAAAAGCACTTTTTGAAGGAGTGGAGTTGTGTGGGGATGCGGACGAGGGGCTTTTTGCTGCGGCGGTAGACAAGGCAGATGTCTTGCGGGTTGGTAACAAAGGAGTAGTAGCGCCCGCAGTAGTCGCTATGGAACAGCCCTACATTTCCGAAGAAACTGCCCATTCCGACAATACGCACCGCCGCCAAGCCCGACGGCAAATGTTCTATCCGCTCTATCTCATCTCTGTCTATTTTTACCGATGTGCAGAGCAGGTGTATACGCACTTGCTCTTTGTTCACCTCCACATAACGTGGTGTTTGCAATACGGCACCCGTTAACAAGATGCATAGCACGGTTATGGCTGCCAATGCAGTATATTGTGTGGCGGCATCGGTGGCGCACAGACAGATACAGAGGCTATAGGCAACGGCGGCAATGATTACGGTCAGTCCGATTGCGGTAGTCCGTTTGATACGCGGACTCCACGGGCAATGTGATGAGGCAGTGGTCATAGGTATGTGTTTTGGATTTGCAAAGATAGGAAAAATATGGTGAATATCAAATGATATGACGGTGTACATAGCACACTCTATGCTGAACAACCCGTTAATAACCCGTTAATAACCCGATGTGGTTATACGGAAGTATAACGATTGGCAACGGAGGTTTCCTGTCTTGGATATGATGACGCGCAACAAGCCGGCAAAAAGAAGAAGTCTATTGCGTATGTCGTAAAAAAGCAGTAATTTTGCACGGTTATACAAAGATTGCACGATTATACCAAGGAAACTTTTAACAATACAGATATGGCAACACAAGAAGAAACATTCAAAAAGATTGTCGCGCATTGCAAGGAGTACGGCTTCGTATTCCCGAGCAGCGACATCTACGACGGACTGGCAGCCGTGTATGATTACGGACAGAACGGCGTGGAACTGAAAAACAATATCAAGAAATACTGGTGGGATTCGATGACGCTGCTGCACGAGAACATCGTGGGTATTGATGCGGCCATCTTTATGCACCCTACCGTTTGGAAGGCTTCGGGACACGTGGACGCATTCAACGACCCACTGATTGACAACCGCGACTCGAAGAAACGCTACCGTGCCGACGTACTGATCGAAGACCAGATTGCCAAATACGACGAGAAGATCGAGAAAGAGTTGGAGAAAGCCCGCAAACGCTTCGGCGAGAACTTTGACGAGGAACTCTACAAGCAGACCAACGAGCGCGTAAAAGAGCATATCGAGAAGCGCAACGCATTGCACGAGCGTTACAGCAAGGCGATGAATGACAACGACTTGGCAGAACTGAAGCAAATCATCCTTGACGAGGAAATCGTTTGCCCGATCAGCGGCACGCGCAACTGGACGGATGTGCGTCAGTTCAACCTGATGTTCCAGACCGAGATGGGTTCGACCTCCGATGCGGCTATGAAGATTTATCTCCGTCCGGAGACCGCGCAGGGTATCTTTGTCAATTTCCTCAATGTGCAGAAGACCGGACGCATGAAGATTCCTTTCGGTATCGCACAGATCGGCAAGGCGTTCCGCAACGAGATTGTTGCCCGTCAGTTTGTATTCCGTATGCGTGAGTTCGAGCAGATGGAGATGCAGTTCTTCGTACGCCCCGGCACAGAGATGGAGTGGTTCAAACACTGGAAAGAGTTCCGCCTGAAATGGCACAAAGCCCTCGGTTTGGGCGACGAGAAATACCGTTTCCATGACCACGAGAAACTGGCGCACTATGCCAATGCCGCTACCGACATCGAGTTCCTGATGCCGTTTGGTTTCAAGGAGGTGGAGGGTATCCACAGCCGTACGAACTTCGACCTGAGTCAGCATGCAAAGTTCAGCGGAAAGAAGATGGAGTATTTCGACCCCGAACTGAACCAGAGTTACACTCCGTATGTCATCGAGACCTCTATCGGTGTGGACCGTATGTTCCTCAGCGTGATGTGCGCAGCATACAAAGAGGAGCAATTGGAGGGCGGCGATACCCGCGTGGTGCTGAACCTGCCGCCTGTGCTGGCACCTGTAAAAGTATGCGTTATGCCGTTGGTACGCAAGGACGGACTGCCCGAGAAAGCGCATGAGATAGTGGAAATGCTCAAGTTCGATTTCCATACCAACTACGATGAGAAAGACTCTATCGGCAAACGCTACCGCCGTCAGGACGCCATCGGAACACCGTTCTGCATCACAGTGGACCACGATACGCTGACCGACAACTGTGTAACGGTTCGCTACCGCGATACAATGCAACAGGAGCGTGTGAATATCAACGATTTGCATACCCTTATCGCCAAGGCTGTTGACCCGAAAGTGCTTTATCGCAAGATAATGGGGAAATAACTTCCCACAAGAGATTATACAAAAAGAGGTTGCCCTGACTGGACAACCTCTTTTTTATTGTATGCTATGTTTTTATAGCGACAGTGGTTTGCATTTTTCTTTCAGAAACGCCGCATCGTGTGCGTCCAAGCGCGGCGCAATCTCTTTATACACCCACGTATGGTATCTGTTGAGCCACTCTATTTCGGCAGGTGTCATCAGCGACATCTCGATGAGCGCGGTGTCATAGAAACAGAGGGTCAGCGTTTCGAATGTAAGGAACTCGTCATCGGTGGTTGCAGCAGCCTTGCGCTCTGCGGGAATGACGGTGATCAGGTTTTCGATACGGATACCCCATTGGTTGGTGCGGTAGATACCCGGTTCGTCCGATACAATCTGCCCGACTTCCAACTGCGTCGGGTTGTTGTCGGTGCGTATGTTCTGCGGTCCCTCGTGGCAACCGAGAAAATGCCCTACACCATGCCCCGTACCATGCCCGAAGGTGATGCCGTTTGCCCACATATACTGCTTTGCCAAGGCGTCCAGTTGGTTACCGCGTGTACCGCGCGGGAAACGAGCGGTTTGCAAAGCGATATGCCCCTTGAGGGTATAGGTGTAGTCGAGTTTCGCCTGTTCGGGTATCACGCCGCCGAGCCATGTGGTACGCGTGATGTCGGTGGTGCCGTCGAGGTATTGTCCGCCCGAGTCCAGCAGGAGCATTCCTTCGGGGCGCACCTCGGCGCAATGGTCTGCCGTGGCGGCGTAATGGACGATCGCCCCGTTGCCGTTGTAACCGGCTATTGTACCGAACGACTCTTCTACAAAATGTTTCCCCATAGTGCGGTACTCGTGCAGTTTCTCCATCAGCGACCATTCGGTTTGCGTCTGTCCGTTGGCAAACGCCTCTTCCGCCAGCCAGCGGAAGAAACGGGTCAGTGCCACGGCATCCTCGCGCATAGCGATACGCTCGCCCTCTATCTCCACCGCATTCTTCTTGCTCTTGGCTACCAAAATTGGCGATTGTGCGTTCACTTTCCTGCAAGCCGCAGGAATAGCCTCATAGAGTGCCTCGTTTACTTTCGCTCCGTCAAACATCACCGTGCCTTTGAGACCGGCGATATAGGCAAACACGTCCTCATAGCCTTGCACGTCAATATGCTCCCGTTGCAGGTAGGCAGCCGCCTTTGCGTCCACTTTCTTTGCGTCCACAAACAGCGTACAGCGGTTTGATTCTAATACTACATAACTGATTACCATCGGATTATACTCTACATCTGTGCCGCGGATATTGAGCAGCCATGCTATTTCGTCCAATGCAGAGATAATCATCGCATCGGCTTTTTTCTTTGTCATTGCCTCGCGGATACGTGCCAGTTTGCTCTGTACCGGCTCGCCTGCATACTGCTCCCCGTATTCATAGAGCGGGTTCTGCGGGATAGCAGGACGATTATCTGCCCACAGCGGGCGGATCAGATCAATAGACTTGGTGGTCAGCCCTGCTTCCGCCAGTTCGCTTTGCAGTGCCGCAAAGGCATTCACACTGTACATCTCGGGGTTCAGTCCCACCGTTCCATGTACGTTCTCGCAGAGCCATTGGGGAATGGTCGGGCAGTCAATATCCGACTCGCGCATCAGTTCCACCGACGAACCTGCCAACTCAATGTTTGCCTGCAGATAGTAACGCGAGTCCGTCCAAAGGAACGCCTTGTCCATAGTAACCAGCACGGTACCCGTCTCCCCCTTGAAACCGGACAGCCATGTGATTTCCGTCCAATGCTCCGCCATATATTCCGAGGCGTGCGGGTCTGTACCGGGTACGATATACGCACTCAACCTGTGTTTGCGCATCAACTCGCGCAAAGCAGCCAATTTTTCCAAAACAGTCATATCTTTTTCATTCATAATTATTTCGACAGTTCCTCTACCGCCCGCTTGGTAATCTCGTCATCGCGCTCAAAGAGCGGGAAGAAACCCTCGTCGCCGAGGATATTGCGCACGATGTAGGCATTCACCAGTCGTGTCAGCGGCTGGCGCGACTTGCGTATGTCCGCTTCGTTGGGTTCTATACCCTTCTCTTTGCAGTAAGCCACAAACTCGGGCAGCCAGTTGGCGTCATTCAGGTGTTTCTCCAATGCCTGCCAGTCCTTATACTTCGTCAGTTCCTTGCGGTGTTGGTTGGTATATTGATAAGCAAACTGATAGGTGTATGCACGATTGACCACCTTGTTGAAATACGGACTATATAGCGTTGTGTCGCGTCCGACGAATACATCGGGCATAATTCCTCCTCCGCCGTGAACGATACGCCCGTTCTTAGTGTGATATTCTGTGGTGTCCGTATAGTGGATGCTGTCCGCATTGTAGAACTCGCCGTTCTCAAACCGGTCGAGCAGTTCTTTCTCGTAGTCCATCTGGTCGCCGAGGGTATAGGGCTTCTGTATGCAACGCCCCGAGGGGGTGTAGTAGCGTGCCACGGTCAGGCGTATCGCACTGCCGTCCGCAAAAGGCATCTGCTGCTGTACCAGCCCCTTGCCGAATGAGCGGCGGCCGACTATCACGGCGCGGTCGTTGTCCTGCATCGCCCCCGAGAAGATCTCGCTTGCCGATGCCGAGAAATCGTCAATCAGTACGGCGAGCGGCACGTTCTTGAAACGCCCTGTTCCGTTGGCTTTCGCCTCATAGCGCGGGTAAGCACGCCCCTCGGCATAGACTATCATCTCACCTGCATTGAGGAACTCGTTTGCCATACGGATAGCCTGGTCCATAAACCCGCCCGAGTTCTCGCGCAGATCCACAATATATGCCGTCGCCCCCTGTGCTTTCAGCGATGCCAGTGCCGATATAAACTCGTTATAGGTGTTCTCGCCGAATTTGTTCACGCGTACAAATCCGATCTTTTCGCCGTTCTTTGCGGGGATGATAAATTTCGCGTCCACCGATGTTACGGGTATATCACCGCGGGTGATGGTGAAGTAGAGCAGGTCGGGTTCGCCGCTGCGTTTTACGCCTATCTTCACTTTGGTGCCTTTCTCCCCGCGCAGCGTATGCATCACACGCTCGTTGTTGATTTTCTTGCCCACAAACAGCGAGTCGTCCACCGTAATGATCTTGTCGCCTGCCAGCACGCCGATACCCTCGCTCGGCCCGCCTGCCACCACGGCAACGATGTTGATCGTATCGCTCTGTATGGTGAACTGCACACCTATACCCGAGAACGAAGACGACAACTCCGAATTGACCATCTCTAGGTCTTTCTTGGGAATATAGGCGGAGTGCGGATCGAGTTTCTGCACGATGTCCTGCATTACCTCATCGGTGAGCGAATCGATGTCCAACTCGTCCACGTAGGCGGTCTGCATCAGTTGCATCAACTGGTCTATCTTCGATTGCGGCTGCTGGTAGAACTGCCCGTTTTGGAACACAAAACGCTGTGCATTCACCTTGTTGCTCACCGCATTGCCTATCAGAAAACCCGCCAGCAGACATACTACCGCCACCGTCGGGAAAATATACTTCTTTGCGTTCTTCATAATCATTCTATTTTTCTATCCTTCTATTTTTCTATATCCTTTAGATAACACACCTCTATCCCTGCCCGTTGCAGCAGGTCAATGCCGTCCATAATGCGGTACTCTTCGCCATATACCACGCGCCTGATACCCGCCTGAATTATCAGTTTGGAGCACTCCATACAGGGCGAGGCGGTAACGTACAGCGTCGCCCCCTCGCTGCTGTTGTTGCTGCGTGCTACCTTGGTGATGGCGTTTGCTTCGGCGTGCAGCACGTAGGGTTTGGATACGTTGTTTTCGTCCTCGCAGTTGTTTTCGAAGCCGCTTGGCGTACCGTTGTACCCGTCGGATATGATCATTTGGTCTTTTACCAGCAGTGCACCCACTTGGCGGCGGCGGCAGTAACTGTTCTCCGCCCACGTGCGTGCCATACGCATATACAGATGGTCTCGTTTGGTCTGTTTGTCCATAGTTATATAAGTGTGTTCATCTATCGTTATACAAATCCCGTGCCACGCTAAATCCCTAATCTCCCGTACCTCTCCACTATCTCGTCCATTATGCGGAACACCTCGTCCCGTGTCTCTGCACGGAGCAATGCGATACGGGTCTGCTTGAAATCGGGCAGCCCTTTGAAAACGGGCGAAGCGGCAAAATGGCGGCGGCTGTGGACTATGCCCTTGCGCTCGTCGCCGATCCAGTCGATACTGCGCAGTACATGCTCTTTCAGTATCCTTACGCACCACGCCATATCGCGCTGTGGCAGCAGTTCGCCGGTCTCCAAGTAGTGTTTCATGTCCTCGAATATCCACGGGCAGCCGAATGTGGCACGTCCCACCATTATTGCGTCCACGCCATAGCGGTCGAAACACTCTTTGGCTCGCTCGGGCGTGGTAACATCGCCGTTGCCGATAATCGGGATATGCATACGCGGGTTGTTCTTCACCGCCCCTATCAGCGTCCAGTCCGCATCGCCTCTGTACATCTGGCTGCGCGTCCGCCCGTGTATCGCCAGTTCGGCAATGCCGCAATCCTGCAACGCCTCCGCCAAGTCCACTATGATACGGTGGTCGTCGTCCCAGCCGAGACGGGTCTTGACCGTTACGGGCGTATGCACCGCATCCACCACCGCGCGGGTGATACTGAGCAACTTGGGTATGTCTTGCAGCAGTCCCGCACCGGCTCCCTTGCCTGCCACTTTCTTCACGGGGCAGCCGAAATTGATGTCGATAAA
>DGIN01000036.1:0-11886 GCA_002387325.1 Bacteroidales bacterium UBA4621
GCATTGCATAAATCTATCAATCTGAATATGGCAAACCAATCTAATCTTAATCAAGCCAAGAAAGGCAAGAATGACGAATTCTACACGCAAATCAGCGACATCGAAAACGAACTGCGGCATTACAAAACACAATTCAAAGGGAAAGTGGTATTCTGCAACTGCGACGACCCTTACGAAAGCAATTTCTTCAAGTACTTTGCACTGAACTTTAATCAGTTAGGGCTGCGGAAACTCATTGCCACGTGCTACGATGGAAGTCCTATATCAGGCAATGAGTTATTACTAGACCTTGGCGATACGCCCAACCAGCCTAAGAAGATTGCTTACAAAGTAGAGATTACAGAGGTGCGCGATATGAACGGGGACGGTGCGATTAACCTTGCCGATATTCAACACCTCATACAGAATGACAAGAATGTAATCTCCATATTGAAAGGCAACGGGGATTTTCGCAGTAAGGAATGTATAGAGTTGCTCAAACAAGCGGATATTGTGGTTACCAACCCGCCTTTCTCGTTGTTTCGGGAGTATGTGGCGCAACTTATCTGCTACAACAAAAAGTTTATCATCCTTGGCAATATGAATGCCATCAAATACAAGGAGATATTCCCCTATATCATTGAGAATAAGATATGGATTGGCTATGGTTTCAATCTCTCTATGGTGTTCAAAACCACGTATCCGAATTTGTTGGAGGCTAATCGAAAGTATGTGCGTTCAAAAGGATATGACCCCGATAAGAACTTTGTCAAGACACCTGCGATTGCGTGGTACACCAATATAGATATTCACAAACGGCACGAGGAACTAATCCTATACAAGCACTACTCTCCTGCTGAATACCCACGCTACGACAACTACGATGCCATAAACATTGATAAAGTTACGGATATTCCTTGCGATTATACAGGACTTATGGGCGTACCTATTACGTTTTTGGACAAACACAATCCCGAACAATTCGAGTTGGTTGGTGTTGCTAATCACGGTGTGGATAGTCAGTATGATTTATTTGCTCCGAAGTTGAAAGGTAAAGAGTTGTACACACGTATTCTTATAAAACGCAAGCAGTAAGCGAGGTATACCAATCTTAAAATTTGATACTTTTTATCGGTTGCCTATCCTATGCCTATCCTATGCGCATCCTATGCTGTTTTGCACGACTTTTTGAGAGGGGTGAAAGGGAGAATAATCTTAACAAATGATACTTTTTAAGGATGGCTATCCACAGGGCAAGAACAGGGAAAAGGACATAGGCGGGCAATGATATTGCGTGCTGCGCACACAATGGTATTGTGCAATACCATTGCCCGAGGGACAAGAGAAAACAAAAGTTTTAACGAACAATTATACGGCAATTAACGGAGAACTTTGCATGGCATTTTAATGGGTATTAATGGAGACATAGAACCGCGGGCGAGAGCATTAACGACCAATTAACGGACATTAACGGATAACTAACAACATAAACGGAGAACAATATGGAAATAGTAGAACGGAAGATTACCATTCGGGAACTGACCGAGGGGTATGCGGACAACCAGGAAGCGGGTGTGAAAGCTTTTGGCGGACGGTTGGACGTGCGACCGCCGTACCAGCGGGAGTTTGTCTATAACGACAAAGAGCGCGAGGCGGTAATTGACACAGTAACAAAGGATTACCCGCTCAACGTGATGTACTGGGCGGTGCGCGAGGACGGCACCTACGAGATTATCGACGGGCAGCAACGGACGATTTCGATATGCCAATACGTGAACGGCGACTTTGCGTATATGTTCAACTATTTCGGCAACCTGCCCGCCGACCAACAAAAGCAGATATTAGACTATCAACTGTGCGTGTATCTGTGCAAGGGGACGGACAGCGAGAAACTGAAATGGTTCAAGACCATCAACATCGCCGGCAAACGACTGACCAATCAGGAGTTGCTCAATGCGGTGTATGCGTCGCCGTGGCTTTCGGATGCCAAACGGTACTTCTCGAAGTCGAACTGCGGGGCGTACCTGATGGGCAATAAGTACGTGCAGGGGTCGCCTATCCAGCAGGACTACTTGGAGACCGTACTGCGCTGGATTTCAGGCAACAAGATAGAGGATTACATGGCGCGGCACAGCATCTCGGACACGGATGCGGGGGCACTGTGGTACTATTTCCAGCAGGTGATAAGTTGGGTGCAGGCGGTGTTTCACAAGTACCGCCGCGAGATGAAAGGCATTGACTGGGGTGCTATTTACAACCAATACAAAGACACACCCGTGAACCCCAATGAGATAGAAGAGCGTGTGGGCAGGCTGATGGCGGACAGCGATGTGGAGAACAAACGGGGCATCTATTGGTACGTGTTCGACGGCGACGAGCACCACCTGGGTATCCGTGCTTTCGATGCGAACACGCGGCGGGAGGTGTACGAGCGGCAGCAGGGCATTTGTGCTATTTGCGGGAAGCATTTCGAGATAGAGGAGATGGAAGCCGACCATATCACGCCGTGGGTGGAAGGCGGTCGGACGGTGGCAGAGAACTGCCAGATGCTGTGCAGAGAGTGCAACAGAAGGAAAAGTGCAAAATAAAACGATGGGCTGCCCGAATGAGCAGCCCATCCGTACTAATCGCGTCTCTCGAGCAGCACCACATTCTCCACGTGCTGCGTGTGCGGGAACATATCCACCGGTTGCACGGCTGTTACCTTGTATTTGGCGTCCAATAGCGACAGGTCGCGTGCCTGCGTGGCGGGGTTGCAACTGACATACACTATCCGCTGCGGCTCGGCAAACAGAATGGTGTTTACCACGTCCTCGTGCATACCCGCACGCGGCGGGTCGGTGATAATCACATCGGGGCGACCGTAGCGGGCGATGAAATCCCTGTTCAGAATATCCTTCATGTCCCCGGCAAAGAACAGCGTGTTGTCCAATCGATTGCCGGCGGCATTCACCTTGGCATCCTCTATTGCCTCCGGAACGTACTCGATACCAATCACTTGCCGTGCCTGCTTGGCTACGAAGTTCGCTATCGTACCCGTTCCCGTATAGAGGTCGAATACCAGTTCCTTGCCGGTCAGTCCGGCAAAATTCCTTGCCACCTTGTATAGTTCGTATGCCTGTTCTGTGTTCGTCTGGTAGAACGATTTGGGTCCCACCTTGAACTGCAGATCCTCCATCTGCTCCATTATATGGTCCTGCCCTGCGAATACATGCACTTCCTGATCACCGATGGTGTCGTTCATCTTCTCGTTCTCCACATAGAGCAGGCTCACTACTTCGGGGAACTCGCCGTGCAGCCACTCCAACAGCCCGCGGCAGGCATCGTTGATCTTCTCGCCGAAGCAGACTATCAGCATGATCTCCCCCTTGTGGTTGGAGCGGATGATGAGCGTGCGCAACTGTCCCGAGTGCGTATGCTCGTTGTAGAAACTCAGTCCGTGCGTCCGTGCGTAGTCGCGTATGCCGTTGCGCAGACGGTTGTTGATTTCGGGCATCAGGTGACATTCCTCAATGTCAAGCACTTTGTCGAAGCAGTTCGGTATATGGAACCCCGCCCCGTAGGTGTTATCCACGTGCTCCAACCCGCCTGCCGCACGTATCTCGTCCCACGGGAGCCATTTGCGGTCGGCAAACGTGAACTCCAACTTGTTGCGGTATTCGTAGATGTGTTTGCTCCCGAGTATGGGGCTTATCTCGGGCAGTTCCACCTTGCCGATACGCCGCAGGTTGTCCTCTATCTGCTGCTGTTTGTAGCGCAACTGCTCGGGGTAGGGCAGTATCTGCCATTTGCAGCCGCCGCACGTGCCATAGTGCTTGCACACCGCCTCGCAACGTTTCTCCGACGGGCGCACAACCCGCTCCACACGCGCTTCCATAAAGTTGTGCTTCTTCTTCGTGATCTGCAGATCTACTATGTCGCCCGGTACGCAGTACGGCACAAACACCACCATGTCATTGATGCGTGTCAGTGCCTTGCCCTCGGCGGCAATACCCGTTATCTCCACATTCTCTGTCAGGGGTAAGTTCTTCTTTTTCATCGTTTTTTGTTTTTTGCCCGCTTGTTGGTCGCCAACTGCTGCGGCTGTTCAAGCGGTGCCATCAGTTGCTCTATGCTGTATTTGTATATCGTTTCAAAGTCCTCGGCAGCCTCTAACGGGAAACCCCATACAAGCGTACCCGAAGTAAGGTGGATGTCGGGTGGATAAGCGGTGGATACGCCTTTCCAAAGCACGCCCGCACCCACACGCATATCTTGATAAATGCCTGCCCGTTGCGCTCCGTTCATCGGTTTCAATCCCTCTGCTGCCTCGGCAAACAGTCCGTCGGGGTTCGGGCGTGTCCTGATTACGCATTGCGTATTATTTACGCATTGAACCCGTCCGCTCCGTGTCGCTTTCTCTGCCGCCAATCCGTAGTGCAGCACCTGTTCCGCCCATAGTTTGTCGGCTGGGCGTGCCATTCCGCTGCCTAAGTAACTGCCGCTCAGCAGTACCTTCCCGCCCCGGATTAAGTAGTGTTGCAGTGCCTGTTGCAAATGCTGTGGCAGCACCGCCGTGCTATCCGTACTCCGCTCCTTTCCCGCAATAATATCCACTATCGCAAACGTGCTGTCTATCTCCGTCAGAGCCTCTGCGTTGATAGAGATATATGAATACCCCAACTCTTGCAGCACGCGTCCGTGCAGGGTGGGGTAGTCGTGCGTATTGCCTTTGACAATAGTCCCCTGATAATCCCGATAACACATCCCCCAACCGCAGTTGTCGTCGTCCTGCCACTTGTGCGAGCGTGTCAGGTCGTTCTGCTCACCGATGTATGCCATACTCAGTCCGTCCTCCACGGCGTACGTGTTCGGCACTATGCCCGCATACGTCGAATCCGCAAACCATTGTGGACCGTAGGTCTGGTTGAAGTTGTTCACTATCAGCACCATCGGTGCTTTCTCATCGGGGGCAAGATATGCACTCAGCACTTCGCTTTTCATACTCCGTCCGCCCGCATTGGCAGCCACTACATAGAAATCATACCGCTTCCCCCGCTCCAAAGACAATGTAGCAGAAGTATTCTCCATCCGCTGTTCCGTCCATTCCCCGTCATCCATGCGCGTGTATATGTAATAATGTGTCGCCTTGGCAGTCGGTTCTAACAAATCGGGTGTCTCTTTCCACGACAGAATAATATCCGTAGGGGAATTGAAACGCATAGAGAGATGCTGTACTGCCAGCGGCTGCACGACCACTTTCCGCCCGTCCTGTTCGTGCAGGTATCGCAGCAGCCCTTTATATACCGCCCGTGCGGCAATCTGCCGGAACTGCGGGTCTAACCCGTACCGCATATCCGCCATATTCTTGTGGCTCAGCAGTTCCACCAATACCGACGGCACTACGGGGTAGCGCGACTCGCAGTAGTTGCCGTTCTGCAGTTGCCGCCGCGTCCATTCGGGGGCGATGGTCTGCCGTAGGTCTTCCACCACCTGGGTCTGTATATAGTCCGCCAAGTCGCGGTTCAGTTGCCGTGTAACGCCGTTGGCAAAGGTCTTGCGCCCCTGGTCGTCGTGGTCGGTGTATATAGCCAGTGTCCCCACGATAGTCGTGTCGTTCAAGGCGTCATATCCGTCGGTGTGCAATGCCAGACATACGTCCACGGGTATGCCTAATCCCGATTGGTCGGGGTTCGCCTTGCTCCCACCTGTCAGGTAGTTCACCCATAGCCCGCGGCTGCGCAGGTCTTCTGTGTACTCGTTCCCGTTGTCCGACTGTTTCCATACCGTCTCCGGGTATCCTGCGTCCTCCAACCAATAGCGTGCCGCTTCTGCCCAACGAGGCAAGCCGCTACGCCCGATCTCCTCGCCGGCGTGGTCATCTGTAAGACACCATACACTGTCTGCGTTCATCCGGAAATTAGCCCCGTTAAACGTGGCTCTCGGTTGCAGCACCATTGCCCCCGCATTCTCAAGCATCTCTGTGATAAGCCGCACATACTCTGTGGTGTACAGGTCTTCCACGGTGGTCCACATCGTCGCCCGCTGCCAGATCCAACTCTCCTTGTCTTGGTTGTAATAGGTACCGTGGCTTGCCCAAAGGGCGATATTCTTTCCGCTCAGTCCGTTTTTGTAGTGGTCTTCGGGAGCAGGCACACCCACACAAGGAATGGCGGGCTTGGTATAATCGGGGTATTTCTCTTTGCGTTTCTGCAATCGGGCGGGTACTAATTCCGCCAGTTCATACTTGTCCGAATAAATGCTTACTTTCCCTTTCGTATTACCCAACACCCAGCGGCTTACATCGTTGCGCATCCGTTTCAGTTCCTCGGGCGTGAAGACAATACCTCCTAATGTGCCGTTGGTGCGTACCACCACTGTATTGCCGTTCACCCGCAACTGCTGCACCCGCACGGGTGGAGTCCATACTGCCGCCGACCGTTGCAGCGAGACAGAGTCGCCCGCCTCGGGGAAGAAAAACCGGTTATAGTACAGGTTCAGCGAGTCGCCTAATTCCCGCATTCCGATGGCTTGTATCTCTGTGGCGGCAGCCAGCAGAATAAGTGTAAATAGAATATGTTGTAGATGTTTCTTCATTGTGTCGTTATTTCTCCTCCCACGTGCCGTTTTCTATCTTGCCGAGCAGGTTGATGGCGCCGCCTACGGTCTGCACCTGCATAATCGTGGCATAGCGGCGTCCTGTAGGCTTGCCTTTCTTGTCTTTCTCTTCCACCAACTGGCAGCGTTGCGCCCGATTGACGACAAACGAGATAATCTTGCCAAAGGCTTCGCTGTGCCAGTAGCGGTCGTCGTTCTGTACGAAATACAGAACCAGCCGCCCGCTCTTGAGCATCACTTTCTCCACGCCCAATCGGCAGCATATCCAGCGCAGGCGCACCACATTGAGCAACTCGTCCGCCTCCTCGGGCAGAGGTCCGAAGCGGTCTATCATTCGTTTCTTGAACTCGGTCAGTTGGTCTTCGTTGCGCAGCCCGTCCAACTCGCGGTAGAGCGCAATACGCTCCGAGATATTCTCTACATAGTCGTTGGGGAAACCGAGCGGAAGGTCGCTTTCCAACTGGCTGTCTTGCGCCCATAGTTTCCTGTTGTCGTTCCCGCCGAGGAGCAGAGCCGTACTCTCGTCAGTATCGTCTCCGTTGAGCAGTTCGTCTTTCAGTTCCTGCACCGCCTCGTTCAGAATACGCTGATAGGTCTCGTACCCGAGGTCGGCAATGAATCCGCTCTGCTCTGCGCCCAAAAGGTTGCCCGCTCCGCGTATATCCAGATCCTGCATGGCGAGGTTGAAACCTGCCCCCAACTCCGCAAAGGTCGATAGCGCGTCCAATCGGCGGCGTGCGTCCTCGGTCAGCAGTTCGCGCGACGGCGCCACTAAGTAGCAGTACGCTTTCTTGTTCGACCGTCCTACGCGCCCGCGCAACTGGTGCAGGTCTGCCAAACCATAGTGCTGTGCCGAATAGATGATAATCGTGTTTACGTTGGGTATATCCACTCCCGACTCGATAATCGTGGTCGAGAGCAGGATGTCGTAGTCGTAGTTGATAAAGTCCTCGAGCCGCTGCTCCATCTCCTCGGTCGGCATCTGTCCGTGTGCCACTACGATGCGTGCCTCGGGGCATAGTGTGTGTATCTTGCGCTCTATACGCTCCAGCATCTCGATGCGGTTGTTTACGATGAAGATCTGCCCGTTGCGCTGCATCTCAAGGTCAATAGCCTCTTTGATGATATCCTCGTCGTCGGGCGTAATCAACTCGGTCTGTACGGGATAGCGGTTCTGCGGCGGGGTGGTCATCACGCTCAAGTCGCGTGCGCCGAGCAGCGAGAACTGCAGTGTGCGTGGTATCGGCGTCGCCGTCAGTGTCAGCACGTCCACATTCGTCCGCAGGCTCTTCAGTTTGTCCTTCACCGCCACCCCGAATTTCTGCTCCTCGTCGATGATCAGCAGACCCAGGTCGTGCCATTTCACGCTCTTGCCCACCAACTTGTGCGTGCCGATCAGTATGTCTATCTTGCCCGCTTCGAGGTCTGCAAGCAGTTCGCGCACCTCCTTCGCCGACTTCCCGCGGCTCAGGTACTCGATCCGCGCGGGGAAGTTCTTCATACGTTCCTTGAAGGTGTTGTAGTGCTGCAGTGCCAGTACCGTCGTCGGCACTAATACCGCCACCTGCTTGCCGTCGGTAGCCGCTTTGAACGCTGCACGCATAGCCACCTCGGTCTTGCCGAAACCCACATCGCCGCATACAAGCCTGTCCATCGGCATCGGACTCTCCATATCCCGCTTGATGTCGGCGGTGGCTTTCGCCTGGTCGGGCGTGTCCTCATAGAGGAACGAGGCCTCCAACTCGTGCTGCATATAGCCGTCCGGCGTGTAGGCAAAGCCTTTCTGCTGCTTGCGGGTGGCGTATAGTTTGATCAGGTCGCGGGCGATATCCTTTACCTTGTCTTTTGTCCGCTCTTTGAGCCGCTCCCATGCGCCCGAACCCAACTTCGATATGGTCGGTTCTGCCCCCTCGCGTCCTTTGTACTTCGAGATACGGTGCAGGTTGTGTATCGAGACGAACACGCAGTCCCCGTCGCGGAACACCAACTTGATCATCTCTTGCGGCTTGCCGTTCACGGGCGTGGTAACTAATCCGCCGAAACGCGCTATACCGTGGTCGCTGTGTACCACATAGTCGCCTATCTGCAACTGGTTGATCTCTTTGAGTGTGATGATCGCTTTGCCGCGGCGGGCGTTCTCGCTCGTAAGTGCCACGCGGTGGAAACGCTCGAAGATCTCGTGGTCGGTATAGCAGCATATCTTCAGCCCTTTGTCCACAAAACCTGCATGCAACGTCCTGTCCACTGCCGTAAAGCGTATCGGATCATCCGCAATATCTTCAAAGATAGCCGCCAGACGGTCGGTCTGCTTCTTCTGGTCGGCAAGGATATAGAGTTTGTAGCCCTCCGCCATTTTGCCGCGCAGGTCGTCGGTCAGCAGGTCGAAATTCTTGTGGAAAACAGGTTGCGGCAGGGTGTCAAATGCAAGGCGCGAGTGGTTGCCGAAGTAACTCTTTTCGTTCACCTCTATCGTGTCCGTCTCTGCCAAACGCTTCTTCAGCACTTCCGAGAGGTCGCTCTCTTTGAGTTCCGTACTGCCCACTTGCCCGCCGAGTTTGTAAAACAGCAGCGAGAAATCGTTGCTTGCCCATATCGTATCCTCGCCTATATAGTCCGCAATCGTATAGTCTTTTCCCTGTTCTTTCCCTGAGGTTACCCCGACGATATCAATCTGCCGTACCTTGTCTTTCGACAACTGCGTCTCGATGTCAAACGTGCGTATCGAGTCTATCTCGTCGCCGAAGAAATCCAATCGGAATGGGTCGTCGTGCGAATAACTATACACATCCACAATCCCGCCGCGCACGGCATACTGCCCCGGTTCGTACACAAAATCCACCCGCGTGAACCCCAATTCGCCTAATTGCTCCCCGAGCCGGCTTACCTGTATCTCCTGCCCTGTTGTTAGGTAAAGCGTGTTCTGCTCCAGTGCTTTCGGTGCAGGCACGCTCTCCATAATCGCTTCGGGATACGTAACAATCACTGTGCATTGCGAAGCCTTTGCCCCGCTTTGCATGTTAATTGTTAATTGTTCATTGTTAATTGCCAACTGGCTCAGCGTCTCCGTCCTTTGTATTGCCAACGCCTCGTCCACGCCCTGCCGTCTTCGTTTCGAAACGGGGAAGAACAGCACCTTTATTCCAACCGGTATGTTAATGGTTGATTGTTTATCGTTAATTGCAGAAAGGTCGCTGTACATATACTGCGCCTCGTCCGCATTATCCATCACCACCACCATCGGGCGGGAGGTTCTCTGTTGTATCGCACAGAGAAGCATACTCCGTGCCGAGGCATACAAACCGCTCAATAGCAAGTGCTTCCCTTTGCCCTTACCCAACTCTTTGCTTGCAGCCTCCACCTCGGGGTGCATAGCCATCAGTTCCGCCAATTCCTCTATGTGCATACGTGAAGTCCGTGTCCCGCTTTGTATGTTAATTGTTAATTATTAATTATTAATTGTTACCCGGGTCAGAACGCCCAACCGATATAGTAGTTGATGCCCCAGTTGGTATCATCCCTGTAGCCGAAACCGGGAATGTAATAGGGCAGTACCCCCTCGTCTTTGGCTTTGCGGGTAAACAGCACCTTGAACCGCAGGTACCACCCCATCTGGAAGCCTTCCCATACCTGCACTTGGCAACCGGCTACAACTTCGCCCCAGCAGTCGGTGTGAAACAGACCCGTGTAGTCGGCACGCATATCACCCCAGTAGCCGGAGTTCAGACTCACATTCGTCAAATCGTACCCTTGCAGAGCCGTTCCCAACCGCAGCCCCACCAACAGTGCATTCCGGTTCTCGGGGTGTTTCTTCAGTCCGTTGATATCCAATCCCAAGCGTGCAAAACCGCCCTGCCCATGGTGCCTGCCGCCTTCGGCTTCTGCGTCTGCAAGGGCGTAACCTAATTCCAACGTAGGGTACAGGCGACGGATAATCCGCCAGTTCATCGCTATCTCATAACTCTGCACTTTGCCCTTGCTCGTTGCTAATTCCAGTATCGTATTGCCCAAATCCGCTTTGAGGCTCATTCCTTGATATACCGCCGTGTCGGCATAGATACGCGTGCCGTCTTTGTGCCGTGAAACAAGCGTATCTTTTGCCTGCACCTCTGCCCGCAACCCGCCGCACAGCAGCAATAATGCCGCCGAGAGAAAGAACCGGATATATGATGAGCCATTACGCATTATAAATTGTGCATTGTACATTGTTAATTGTACATTGTTAATTGTATGTTCTCCTGCTCGTCGCTTTCCACTGTGCTGTTAATGACAGCCACCGAGTCTATTGCACTGCCGCTGTGCCACACCGTGTCAATGGTGTGATACACCATACACCCGCAGGCTTGCGAAACGAAATGCCGCGTGTTGTCGTGGCGGACAAACAGCGTGTCCTCCGTGCCGTGCCACAGCAGCGCAAACGCCGTTACGCATGTATCCGCCCGCAGAGGCAACTGCAGCGAGGAAAGGTTCTTGCTGTTGTCATACAGCACCGAATCGTTCCCCAATCCCTGTACTCTGATGCTGTCAAAAGCGGTTTGCTCGCTTGTCGCACCCGTACTGTCCCTCTGCTGCCAACGGACGCTCACTACCAATGCCGTATCGGTATCCTGCCGGCACACCGTGCCAGGTCGGCAACCCGCAAGCAGACACCCGAAGAATGTCGGCAGAAGTGAAAAAAAACGGTTTAATACGTGTATTCTCATAAAGCCTGCAAAGTTACGGAAAAAAAACAATATATGCAATAGGAAATGTTACGCACACAACGCAACCGCACCAAAAATAGTGCATTCAGAAACCACAGACACCATTCATTGGATGCGGACACCATTCCGGGGACGCGGACGCCCCCCGTCCGCGGTCGGTTTGCTCCAAACCGCATAACTACGCAGTGCTTGTGGAGACGACGCGTCCCGCGTCGTCAAACGAATACACACTGAATGCCGTAGCGAAGCGAAGTCCTGTGGGCTGAGAAGAACTCCTTATCGTCCCGCGTCGTTATCGTCTTTTTCCGAACTACAATTTTCCACTTGTAATGTTGCTCTTTTGATGTGCGTACCCTGTTACGCACAAGTCAAATCCGCTGTCGCGCAATGGCGTGGCAACACGGGCAAACGTGTAAATTTAGGGGAAAGTTGTGGAGATTTCGTACAAATGGGGTATATAGGCGGAATGACCGGTGGATAATCTCAAAAAAATAACGTACCTTTGCACGGTTTATTTCTATATCTCTATGAAAACATTCTTTACATTCTGTATGGTGGCAGTGGCAACAATGACCCTGCAAGCGCAAAACGTAGCGGAGAAACGGCTCTA
>DGIN01000036.1:11991-12836 GCA_002387325.1 Bacteroidales bacterium UBA4621
GTAACCACCAAAGCAAGCAAAGAGCGGTTGGACATCACGTTTGCCGAAGTGGAGATCAACCCTACAGGCGTAAAAGGGCAATTCTCCAACACCGAAGTCATTACGGAGGGTTACGCTATGGCTGCCAAATCGGCTACCCCGTATATTGAGACCTCTGTTCTCCAAAGTGTAACACGGGTGGAGTTTGTACATGCCGCCACGGGCAGCAGCCGCGGCTGGGGATTGCTGTGCAAATCGCCAGATGCAACGCAATGGGATACGCTGAGTACGGCTTTCTGCACACAGGAGGGTATCAAGGCCACCGTCGAGGTCAACCGCGAGAACGTGCAACTGCGCTGGTTTAATCTCAACGCCGTGCAGAACGCCTATATGACGGAGTTTACCATCTATGGCAATGTGGAAGTGAAGCCGCGTACATTCAAGAACTTTGAGATAGACCTCACCCAAGAAAATCCTGTTCTCCCCGCCGGCGTACAAGGCAGCGGTGCTAGTTACCACGATGCGCAACACGGCTGGGTGGACTACACCATCGGTTTCAAGGTGGACGGTCCCGTGCGGCTGACCATAGGCGGCTGCCAGTATGCCAACAAGAATGCCACCGTTACCTCGGGCAACAGCAATACCCTGCTCGCCACCATCGACACCAAGTCGGTCGGCTGCTACCACAACGGCGGCATCGCCACGTGGACATACAACGTGGAAGAAGCCGACTCGCTCATCGTCTATTGCGGTCAGTACTGCCCGTATATCAAAGTGGAAGCGTGCGACTATGTGGAGAGCCATACCGTGGTCTATTTCGACCAGAACGGCACCCGTCTCGGCAAAGAGGAAGTGCTGCACGGCAC
>DGIN01000036.1:13014-14203 GCA_002387325.1 Bacteroidales bacterium UBA4621
TGGTAACGGAAATCGAAAAAGCCGCCGTAGGTACACACTATATATACAATCTGACCAAAGCATCGTGGTATCAGGAAGACCACGAGTGCATCACCATCACGGGCGGCAAGTACTACAACAACCACGGCTGGCACATCGCTGCCGGCGGCACGGTGGAAATCGCCGTGGCGGATAAAGCCTACATACAGGTGGCTAATTGCCAATACTCGGCGGAAGCGGATGTGAAGGTAACAAGCAAACAAGGCAAAGCGGATGTCGCTACTTTTGCGGCAAAAGCCGAGTCGGACGGCACTACCACCACGTTCTTCTACAACGGTGCGGCGGATACGCTGGTGCTGACTTTTGGCGGGCAGGCTTATCTCCACAGCGTAGCGGTGTACAACGTGGCGAATGAGATTCTGAGAGACGCAAGCGGTATGTATATCGTCCCCGCAGGCGATGCGGCTTCGCTGCTGCTGACGCTGATGCAACTGCAGGACGGCGACCGCGTCTTTCTGCCCAACGGCGTGTACGACCTCGGCGAGACCGTCCTTACACAGGTTTCGGCAAGCAACGTGAGCCTCATCGGACAATCAATGGAGGGTGTGATTATCCGGAATGCCCCCGATGCAGTCAACGAATCAATCAACAACACCGCCACACTCCTGCTGACGGGCAACAACATCTACCTGCAAGACCTCACCCTGCAAAACGCACTGGACTATTACAAAAACAATAACGGCCGTGCGGTCGCTCTCTGGGACAAAGGTACGCATACGATATGCAAGAACGTGCGCCTGCTCTCCTACCAGGACACCTACTATTCCAACAAGATTGGTGCCGTGCGCTATTTCGAGGACGGCGAGATTCACGGCACCGTGGACTATATCTGCGGCGACGGTAGCGTCTTCTTCGAGAATGTATTGCTCTACTGCGAGAAACGCAATGTCAATGGTGGCGGAAGCGATGTCATCACCGCAAGCAACGCCAATCTGAACGACAAGGGCTATGTGTTCAACCGCTGCCGTATTCAGTCGGAATGTCCGATTGTATCGTTCGGCCGAGCATGGAACAATGCCCCGCAATGTGTCTTCCTCAATACCGTTGCCGATTATAGCAAAGGCGAGTTCGGCTTCATCGACGAAGGCAAAATCGTCCGCTGGACGCTTATGGGAATGAATGTGCTGCCCCACATCTTCGGCGAATACAA
>DGIN01000036.1:14307-15691 GCA_002387325.1 Bacteroidales bacterium UBA4621
TTTACCTACAAAGACGACACCAAACAGTTGGAGACCGTTCTCTCCGCTGACGAGGCTGCCAAGTATGCCTATACCGCTTTCTTTGGGGATTGGAAACCTGCCGCCGAAACCGCACAGGAATCGCTCTACTACACCATCCAAGACGGGGCTGTCGTATGGGAAAGCACCCCGGCAACGCTCTTTATGATTGAGAAAAACGGCGAGGCTACATTCGCAACCGAACTGCCAACCGCCCTCGAAGAAGGTATGACCGTCCGCGCTGCCAATGGTCGTGGTGGCTTCGGCCCTGCCGCTATCAACGGCAAACGCCCGTTGGCTATCGACCACACTACGGCTGACGGGCAAAAGACCTGCAAACGTATCGAAAACGGTCAAGTGGTTATCCTATATGAAGATACCTGCTACTCGGTAGCGGGCAACGTACTGCGCTAATCTGCAAAACACCTGTTCACAAAGAGACTGTCTAACAAGTGTAGGCAGTCTCTTTTATTATGCTCTTGGTTGTGGCGGCAACGCGTCTCGCGTCGTCATACATTACCCGGGGACGCGGACGCCTCGTCCGCGGTCAAGTCGTCAGACTTGTTTGGTTTGCGGTGTTTTTATGACTTGTTCAGGCAGCCCGTTTTGTCGTGTCCATACCGCAAAATTACACATAACTTACATTTTTGTAAGTAAATCCTTGGCGGTATCAAAATTTTGTCGTACTTTTGCACCCGATGTCAGAGAAACAACCCGATGAAAAACAAAAAAGAAGAAATACTGCAGGCGGCAGAGGAGGAGTTTGCCCGCAACGGCTACGAAGGGGCGAACATCTCGCGTATCGCCAAGCGGGTGGGCGTAACCCATGTGCTGCTCTACTACCATTTTCAGAACAAGGAGAACCTCTTCCGTGAGGTGCTGCAACGCAAGATTGATGAGTTTATCCTGTCCGTCCTCCCCCCAGAAGGCACAGAGAACCTACATTTTATGGAAAATATCGACCTGCTCATTACGCAGAATTTCAATATGATGGCGCAAAACGCTATGTTGGCACGTCTGCTGGTCAACGAAACAGGTCAGATGCCCGAATCGCTCCGCGATATAGCCCATAAGCAGTACGGCGAATACCTCATGCGCCTTCAACGCGCTTTGGACAGAGAAGCGGAAGCGGGTAATATCGTCCCCACCAATGCCGAGCGGCTGATACTCACCATCTGTTCGCTCAACATTATGGCAGTACTCGTAATGCCTGCCATCGGGAACCTGCTTCCCGAGCAGGAGCAAGACCTCCAAAAGGTGCAACAGCGACGCTTGGAGGATAATATCCGATACATACACTCCCTGTTAACCACAGGTGTAAAATAATAGCTTCGTGCTAACAAGAGTAGGTGATTAGTAGGTGATT
>DGIN01000079.1:0-3246 GCA_002387325.1 Bacteroidales bacterium UBA4621
TATTTTTTAACGAACTATTGGATTCAGATTTGGCGATATTATTATATTGGTGTTATTGTATTCGGTGTAAGATTTGAGTAAGCAGGTGAGATACTTATTGCAAGTCAGCCTATCCAGTAGATTTTTTCCGTAGCGCGGGTGAGAGCGGTATATAGCCAACGGATGTATTCGCATCGTTCCTGCAGGCTGCTCATACGCTGTTGGTCCCTGGCGATGCTGCCTGCATCGATATAGACGTGTTTCCATTGCCCACCTTGTGCCTTGTGGCATGTGACGGCATAGGCAAAACGTACCTGCAAGGCATTGTAATAGGGTGATTCATAGACTTTTTTGAGCAGCTCTTTGCGGTTGTGTATTTCGGGATAATCTTCAGCAATACGGTTGAAAAGCGTCTGCAGAAGCGAGTAGTTCTGCTCCGGTGTGTCCGTGGCAAGTGTGTCAAGCCACAGCATCGCATCAATCTCCCAGTCGTAGTCCACCGAGCGGAGCGAGGCATCGGCAAACCGGAAACCGTACATCTCGTGTTGATTGCGCAAGCGCACAACCTCGAAAGTGTCACCGTTGGCGAGAAAAGGCAGGTTGTCGTAATCTTGTGTCCAGAAATAGTTGTTTTTGCTGACCATCAGCCGGTCGCCCGATGAGACGGCATCTTCCTTCCATAAGATACGTACCCGTACTCCTTGGTTGTAGAGGTTGGTGCGTTTATTGCTGCGGGTGATGATGAGCGTGTCTTCATCGCCCGTTTCCCTGTAACTCTTTTCCAACGTCTCTACGACATCGGAACCTTGCAGGCGGATGACATCATCTGCAAAATGGGGTTGCAGGTCTTCCAAAGTGGCGTGCGGCATGTCTTGCAGCATGTTTCGCAGTCGTGTGGCATTGTCAAGGATACCCGAGTCGATGGCTTGGCGTGCTACTTGTGTGAGGCAGAAAGTGCTGACGTCCAGTCCGTATCCACGTATGTAGTCAGGATTGAGGGCGGGGCTTTCCTGCGCTCCGACAGGCGGCAACTGGGCATCATCGCCCAATAGGAGCAGGCTGCAGCCGTTTCCCGAATAGACGTAGCGTATCAAGTCGTCCAAGAGGCAGCCGGTACCAAAGGCGGGGTTGCCTGTTTGAGCAGCGGTTGTTTGCCGGGAGACGGAAATCATAGAAGCCTCGTCCACTATAAACAGGGTGTGTTTTTGCAGGTTGTCGGCAATGGAAAAACTATCCGCACCGAGTTGTTTCTGACGATAGATATATTTATGAACAGTGTATGCCGGTCGGGCGGAGTATTTGGCTATCACTTTGGCAGCCCGTCCTGTCGGTGCGAGCAAGACACAGGGTTGATGCAGTTTCTCGAGGGCACGGACCAATGCACTGACTACGCTAGTTTTTCCTGTACCGGCATATCCGCGAAGTATAAAGGCTTTTTGCGGGTCGGTAGAAACAAGAAACTGTCCGAGCAGGTTGAACAAAGTTTCTTTCTCTTGGTTTGGCACAAAGGGTAATTCGGCTTTGATACGCGATATAATGAAGTCAGTCAGCACTTTTTTTACGAAAAAAATTGTGTATTTCAAATAAAAGTATTACCTTTGCAGTCCAATCGTGTTTTTGTTTCAATGCGTTGGTAAGTTTGTTGGTGATACGAGGGTAAGTCCTACACGACCAGCTCCCTCTGAATTCCCCCAGGTCTTGACCGAAGCAAGGGTAGGAGGTTGTAGCGGTGCGATGTAGTTCGCTTACCCTTTTTTGTGTCCGTTTGTCAAGGGATATTTCCTATTTTTCTTCCCAATACATCATATATGCATCCGCCCATAACGATATGTATCCCGTTATGGACAAGTACTTTATGTGCTTTGGCAGTACTCTCAGTATCCTGCAGGCCGGTAGTGCCGGTATAAGCAGTCCATGCATCGGGAATGCCATATCCATATTCGGAGTCGGGGTTATTGTATCGGTTGGCAGAGCGAATGATGCGTTCCCGTATCTGCATAGCGTTCTCATCGGGCATGGCAGACCAAAGGGAAGCCGCCATACCTGCTATGAGTGGGCATGCAAAACTGGTGCCGTTGCCGTAGAAAGGTGCAGTGCGGTCGGGATGGAGCAGACATGTACCCGCTCCGACAGCGCACACATCGGGTTTTGTGCGTCCGTCCCTACTCGGTCCCCGCGAAGAGAAAGAGGCGATGCTGCCTTGCGGCGTAACGGCACCTACCGTGAGTATACTATCGGCATCAGCGGGGGCGTCTATATAATGCCACGATTTGTTGCCTTCATTGCCTGCAGCCACACAGACGAGCATTCCCTTTCGGGCGGCTATAGCGGCTGCACGTGAGCAACGGGTTGTTGTACCATCCATATCCGTGTAGGAGAGGTTCCAGCGGGCATTATCGAACTCGTAGTAGCCCAATGAAACAGAGAAAATGTTGACGCCGAGGCTGTCTGCTTTCTCCAAGGCGGCCACAAGATTGTCCATTTCTTTGGGGCTTTCGGTGTCGTTCTCCTCCGAGCGCATCAGGTAGTAGTCCGCTTGTGTGGCACTGCCACAGAAATCCGATGTCTGCCCGGCAATGACGCTCAGACACTCCGTGCCGTGTTCTCCCGCCGAACCGAAGAAATCATAGGTGTCGTCCGTGAAATCGAAGTAACCGAGTAGGTGGGTATTGTCTAAAAAAGAGGCTGTATCGGCGTTGTAGAATCCGCCATCGCATACAGCCATCAGGATACCTTGTCCCTCAAAGCCCGCCCTGTGGAGCGGGGCAAGGTTGTAGAGATTGATTTGCTCTTGCGCTTTGCCGTAATCGATACTCACTTGCGGTTGTTTGCGTTGGTGAATATATACATTTGCGTTGGTGTTATCGCGCGTCATCCCGACTGATTGGACAAAACGACAAGCGGCCACCCGTTGTGCGGTTTGAGAATCCATTTCCACGGTAGCCCCGTTGAACCAGCGGGAGGTATGGTGGATTTTTCCTCCAAGTCGTTGGATACTATCAAGCCAGAGTGGTGAGACTGCATAATCAAGCGAGTCGGTGTGGATATTCCAGCGGGAGCGCTGCTCCTGCGCCCGTTCCGAAAAAGGGATAGGCGTGGAGCCATCCTTGCCGGTAAAACTGACAAAGTAGACACTCAAAAGTATGGAAAGCAATGTACGAAACATAGTTGGAAAGCGATACAATCAATTATGCATAAAAGTTGCATAAAAAGTGTATATAGTGCATAAAAATATGGTTTATCGTATCGAAAAAAGCCTTTTCTTTC
>DGIN01000079.1:3296-24850 GCA_002387325.1 Bacteroidales bacterium UBA4621
TTTCTACGTCCTTTCTACGTCTTTTCTACGTAATGGATATATGGAGGTACGGAAATTGCATATACTGCATACTTTATGCATAAATTTCATTATCCATAGAGATTGCTATTTTAAGGCTTATCGTGGTTATCCAGCCCATGTTGATCGGTCGAGTGACCTGTATCCGATGGCTTCGAGCAGATGTGCGGCAGAGATATTCTGTTCGCCCGAGAGGTCGGCGATGGTGCGTGCGACTTTGAGGATGCGGTCGTATGCGCGTGCGGACAAGCCGAGCCGGTTCATAGAGTAGGAAAGGAGGTTGTCGCCCTCGGCATCAACGTGGCAGTATCGGCGTAGCATTTGCGGTGTCATCTGTGCGTTGCAGTGTACGGTAGTCTCTGCAAACCGCTCTTGCTGGATATGGCGTGCCGCTACTACCCGCGCACGGATGGCGGCTGACGATTCTCCCGGTTGTAGCGTGCGGAGTTGGTCGTACGGTACGGCTTGTATCTCGCACTGGATGTCGATACGGTCGAGCAATGGTCCTGATACACGGCTCAAGTAGCGATGTACTTGTGCGGGTGTGCAGGTACAGGGGTGAGCCGGGTTGTTTTCGCCATAATGCCCGCACGGACAAGGGTTCATAGCCGCCACGAGCATGAACGATGCGGGAAATTCGATAGACATCTTGGTGCGTGCGATGGTGATTTTGCGGTCTTCGAGCGGTTGGCGCATAACTTCGAGTGCAGTTCGTTTGTATTCGGGGAGTTCGTCCAAAAAGAGTACTCCGTTGTGTGCCAGACTTATTTCTCCCGGTTGCGGATTGCTTCCACCTCCGACGAGTGCCACATCGGTGATGGTATGGTGGGGGCTGCGGAACGGTCGGCGCACGATAAGCGATTCGGTATTGCCCATTCTGCGATTGAGCAGTCCTGCCACGGAGTGTATTTTTGTGGTTTCCAGTGCTTCTTCGAGTGTAAGCGGCGGGAGTATAGACGGCAGTCGTTTCGCCATCATGGATTTTCCGGCACCCGGTGGTCCGACCATCAGCATATTATGTCCGCCGGCAGCCGCCACTTCCATTGCTCGGCGGACGTTTTCCTGCCCGCGTACATCCGCAAAATCGAGGTCGGTAGAAAAAGCCTCCTCACGGAAAAGCAGATCGGTGTCGACGCGGGTGGGTTCAAACTGCTGTTCGCCGTTGAGGAAGCGTGCCACATCGAGAATGGTTTCCATTCCATAGACTTTCAGTCCGTCCACTACAGCGGCTTCGCAGGCGTTGGCAGCGGGGAGTATGAGTCCGCGAAATCCCTCTTTCCGTGCGCAAAGTGCAATGGGCAATGCGCCTCTGATAGGTTGCAAAGAGCCATCAAGGCTCAGTTCGCCCATAATCATATACTTGTCCAGCAGTTCGGCCTTGACTTTTTCCTCGCCTGCCAACATTCCGATGGCAAGCGGCAGGTCGTAGGCGGCCCCTTCTTTTTTGATGTCTGCGGGAGCCATATTGACGGTGAAGGCTCTCTTGGGAGTTTCATAGCCATTGACATTGAGTGCGGCAAGGATACGCTCGTGTGATTCTTTGACGGCATTGTCCGGCAGTCCGACAAGCGTAAAATCAAATCCCGGTACAGCATGTACTTCTATTGTTACCAAGACAGCATCAATACCAACGGGTGCTGCACCGTACGTTTTAATCAGCATTATTCAGAGGGAGTTATTTGTGTTGAGTCGTTTTGTGTTTTGGCGGCTTTTTTTGCTGCTTTGCGCTGTTGCCGTTCCATTTTCTGCCGTTGCAAGTCGTCTTTGGCGGACCAGTTGAAATCGTGTTTCCATACAAATCCGATGCCCTGAATGGTGTTGGCCTGGCGGAGCGAGTACTTGTCCACGGTATGGGTGTAGGCTTTGAGACGCAGTTTTCCGTCCTCTGTGAGCATAACCTCGGCATCGAGGTCGCCGAAGAAAGGTTGGTTGGCGATGTCGTTGTATCGATAGCCCACGTTGCCGTTGATGACCAGGCGGTCCACGGGCTGCAACTGGAACTGCGCCTCGTATTCCTGCGTGGCATCGGCACCTTCTCCGTCAGTGCGTATATTCACGCCCATTGTAAAGACATTGGTCAGTTTGCTCAGCCATGTGTTGATTTGTCCAGTGATAGTGGACGACAGGAGCGAATAGGTGTCGTTGAGTCCGGCATACTGCTGTGAATTGGACATATATTCGGGTGTAAAGAACCGCCCGAAAACAAGCAGATAAACGACTTGCCGCATCAACATCTCATCGGTGTTGATGATAGACTGCACCTGATTCTGTATGGTTTCGTCGGACAGTGGCAGTTCTATACCGAAACGCATGGTAGGTTGCATCAAGTTGCCCGTCATAGTGAGACACGTATTGACCGGTACATTGGTGCGGGTGGTTGCCAGTTGGCTGATTTCGCTGCCGAAAAGGTCTTTCAGACTGGCGGTAACACGGTATTTGGCGGTAACGTTCAGTTGCGGTGTCATCGGGTTGCCCGACCACAGGATATTTCCGCCTTCGGCGATGGTGAACTGCCGCCGAATGACATTTCCGACCGTGAAATCGAGCGAACCTTGCCGGATAGTGTAGTTACCCATCAAGCGGATGTCATCGTTTTGCGAGTCGTAGGTAAAACGGATAGCCCCGTCCCCGCGTGCCTGGATCATATCTCCGTTGCGTTCACCGAGCATCAGTTGGAAAAGCAGGTTGGGGTCGGCTTCCACATTGAGTGCTATCTGCATACGCATAGACGAGTTGATTTTAGCCAACTCTTCACGCAGGTCGTCTTCATCGTCCTCGTTTTTCGGCAGTTGCCTGACGACCGCATTATGGTCCACAAATGTGATGAAGTTGTTGTCTCCCGCAGAGGAAGCATAGTCTATCGAAAAGCGGAAGCGCGATTTGCCTGTGGTGCGTGCATCGGCGGTTATTTTCACTTCATCCTCGTTTCCAATGATGTGTGCATCCCCGTTGGCATAGACACGTCCCTGTAGCATTTCACCCGCTTTGTCAGGAAGGTTAAACGCAAGAGCATCAAAGACTTGTATGTCGAAATTGTATTTGAAATCTTTGAATATATTGTGTGTCAAAGCACCATTCAGATGCAGTCGGTGTCCCTCTTCGTCGTACAGGTCGAGGTGGTTGAACCGAATAGACGTGGAGTCCATAAAGACGGAGTCATTCAGATAGTAACGGCATCCGGTATAAGGGATGGTCAGTCCGGCATTGATGGCTTTGGCGCGTGTCTCCACCCATGTGCGTTTGATGTTTCCTTCGCGTTCCCCAAACACATGTACCATACCGCTTCCGTATCCTGATATATCGGTGATGATACCTTGCGTCCAATGGTTGATAAAATCAAGCGGAACGGAGTCTGGGTAAATCATCAGTCCCCATTTGCCTTTGTTGGTCTCCACATTTCCGTCCACGTGTGCCAGCAGCCGTGAGTCTTTGACCACATCGCCATTGATAATGATATTTTTGGTAGTCTTGTCCAATGCAATGGTGGCGACAGCATCTCCCATATAGGTGTCATTGAGCATGGCGGAATCGAGACGTACATCTGCTTCAAAGACGGGTTTTGAGAACAGGCTGTAGAGAGTAGCCCAACCGGTCAGACTGCCGCCTAATTTGAGTGATTTTTCGGGCAGAACAAACGGGAGGACATATCCGGCATCGATGTTACCTAACTCAATACGCAGCGAGTCGGTGGCACGTTTGGATGCCATACCCGTTGCGCTGACAAACTGGTGCGCTGCCCTGATGTTGAAATTCCGGATACCGAGCGTAGTGTCGGCTACGCAATACGATATATGGCTGTCGCTGATAGTGTAGGCGGAGTCGCGCAACTGAAATTGAGACGGCTGTATGTGTATATCTATCAGCGGTTTGCCGGCATATTGCGCAAAGCGGGTCAGCATACGTATATCTCCTCCATAGACGTGTTCCGCCGAGTCGGTTTGGTGGAGTGTGAGGCGGGTGGATAGCGAGTCGCCCGCCGCCGTAGCACGGAGCATAGCACCCATGTTGAGTGCTTCGGCTGCTATTGACATGTTGGCAGTATTGCCTACATTGTCAAGCGAGAGAGTGATGTCTTGTATGGTCTTTCCACCTGTGCGCACACCGGGGGCATAAACCATCAATCCAAAAATGTTTTTGTCTTCGTGCAGGAAGCCTTTGATGACGGGTTGGTCGTTGAGGCGCACCGGCAGACGCAATACGCGCTGCAAAGCCCGCAGTTTATGCCCGTATATATACCAGTCAATGTGTGCATCGGTCGGTTGCGTATGTTGGATACGGTGCTGTTCTTTTGCGGAAAAAGCACTTGGCAGATAGCGCACAGCCTGACGCAACAGCATATCCGGTATGTCGGCATAACGGAATTGTCCGTTTATACCTGCGGTCATATAATCGCTTGTCAGGAGTATCTGTTTTTGCCTGCGGTCTCCGGTTTGGACAATGAGTTTGAGTTGGTTCATCAGCACGGAGTCGTTGGCGTTGCGCAAGCGGGTGGAGTCAATGACCAGATAACCATTCATCTCATCGAGATTGCGCCCGCTGAGGTTTACCGCCATTGTGCTGCTAATTTCCATTTTCTCCAATTTTGGCGACAGTTGCAGAACACCCGGGCGGAGACGTACCAAACGCAGGTCGCAGTTGATGTCGGGTTGTTTGTGCGTCAGATTCACCAGACCGGAGAAATACATCTCGATGTTCTCATCGTTGATACTGAAAGTGCCGTCGTAGCGTTGCGGACGGAACTGTCCTTTGGCACGCAGTTCCTGGTAGGTGTAGTCTTTATAAGTGATGTTGCGGATATGTGCATCGATGTTGCCGGAAGCCTTTCTATCAGCCATTTTCCCGTGTGAACGGACATCCAGCGAGATGGGTCCCAAGTCCGTACTACCCAATAGTTTGCCGAGTTGAAAGCGCTTGGTTGCTATGCGGGCATTGTAGGTTAAGTTACCAAATACGGAATCGGATTGCAGTTGCCCGTCGGTGGAAATCACCCCCAAAGCAGTGCGGAACGCCCCACGCAGGGTCATATCGTGCAGGCGTCCGTCTATCTGTCCGCGGTAGTGGATGTCGCCTAACCGGTGTACCTCTTTGGCGAGGCGGTAAGGGCGGTTATTCAGGTCGCTTAAGAAATCCTGTAGCAGACGTGCATTGACGAACAGATCTTGGCAACTCATTTTCAGATACGGGTCGCTGATGTCCGGCAGCCCGAGTGCCGTCAATGCCCCAAGGAAAAGGCGTTGGTTATCGTAATAGAGAGACAAGTTTTGCGCTTGAATACTATCCAGCGTACCGGCGATGTCGCCTGTCATGCGTACAGGTTTGTCCAGAGTACGCAAGGCAGGTGCCACTAGTGCCAAATCGCATGGGGTAACTTCTGCATGGGTAATATGCAAACTGACGGTGTTACCCTCTGTAAGTAGATGCCCTACTTTCGTCGAATGGTCGATTGTACAATGCTCGTTATGTTCTTGGTTCTTTGTCCATTGTTCTTTGTTCATTGTACATTGCACCCCGCTTGCGTCCAATTCCGACTTGGGCAGACGGACATACAGGCGCGGCATAGCGAGCAGGGTGTCGTTGTACACAAGCCGTGCCTGCAGGTCTTCCACACATAGTTGGTCGGTCGGGTTCTGTACAGCCACCGCCAGGCTGCGCACCTCGGCATCAAGCGAATCGAGCGTAAAATGGTACAAGTCCATATAGGCATGATTCAAGTTCGCCTGATAGTCCTCGTAGCGAGCGCGTATCTGCTCTATGCGAATGTCGCGCACCGATAGGAAAGAGCGGAACGGAGTGCGTTCCTGATCCAAATGGAATGCATCAACAAAGAACTGATAGTTGTATTGTTTATCGGGCAGGCGATAGATGTTTGCCACACCACCGCGTACGTCCACACGGGAGAAACGTATCTCGTTTTTCCAAAGCGGGAGTGGGCGGAAATGGGCATAAATCTCGTCTAAGTAAAGCAGAGTATCACCCTGTTGGTCTGCCAGATATATTTTTCGGATACGCAGGCGGGCGGGAAATTTGTATTCCACGCTACCTATTTCGGCTTCCGTACCCAGTCCGCGGCTCAGTTCCGCTGTTACAAGCCGTACCGCCGCCGTTTCCACTTTGTCGCTCGTCAGTACGCAAACCAGCATAGTCCCCACCAGTAGTAAACTGACGAGCAATACACCCACTATGTAGAAAAAGCGTTTCATGAAGCACGGCACGTATCTATGCGCGCAAAGTTACTGCTTTTTTCTGATTTATGCAAGTTTGAGGCTTGTTGTGCGGGCGATTAGGGGCTTTTTATGGGTACAAATACAATTTGGAGACCGATAGCGTAATGCCGTCGGTCTCCAAACGGGGGAGAATCTTATAAAAAGATAAAATTTCGAGAATTCTTCTAATCGATTAGAGTATTTATGATTTCTGTTTATTGTAATAGGGCTCAAACTCTACAGTACCATATAGTTGTAACTTTCGGTCTATGGGTCAAATTGCAGGCTGAAAAGTGTGTTGATGTCCGATGAATAAGGCGTTGCAGACGATTCAAAAGGTTCAGACTAAAAATCGACGTTCAGAAGTGCTCTATGGGTCATTTTGCAGGTTGATTTCTTCGTATTTCACTGATATATAGTATTTTGCGGCATTCAAAATCCCTAAAATGTGTTGATAATGTCAGAGTACTCTGTTCGCTCGTTAGGCGAATGACGACGCGAGCCGATAAGGTGTTCTGCTCAAGCCACAGGCTTTCGCCTCGCTACGGCACTCAGTGTGCTACGCACACCTGTCTTACGCTTCACGTCCCCCAAGGCATCGTCTCTCAATTATTTATTTGTATTTATTTGTAGGTCAGGAAGGTTTTGGCACTGAAGATGTAGCGGTCGTTGGCTATGCCCTGTTCGTCGCAGACGGAGATGACCTTGATAACACCGAAAGCACTCTGTTTGTCTCCGACAAAGATAACATCGTCGGGTTGGATGTCAATGACCGTATTGTCGTGCAGCATATTGCGGTAGGTGGCTTGTATGGATGCCACGGTGGCATTGCCATAGTCAAAACTGCCACCTTTGGCGAAATAGACACCCGTGGACGAGGACCACCTGCGGGAGATTTCGTCTTGGCGCGCGGTATCCTGCTGCGGGAGGTCGCAGAAGGTGTAGGCACTATCCATACTCAGGTCGGAGAAACAGGTAGATAGTGTGGAGAAACTGAAGCCGGACTTGTTGCCGGACGCAGCGGAGTACATACTGACCAGCTCGGTGGTGGTGATGTGTCCGTCGCCAGCCGGAGCGACATATACGATGATGTCCACGGGGAGGGACTGACCATCTATGGTGGTGACGGTGAAAGTGAATCGGACAGGCGTTGTGTCGTTGTAGAAAGGCAGCGTATATTGCCAGTCGATATGCGCAGATGACTGCCCGATAAAGGTCGTGTCGAACAATTGCTGCGAGGAGTAGTAGGTATCGAAAGCCATCACTTGGATGGTGTTGAGTGCTATGTCTTCCGACTGTGCCTTGATACTGAACCAGACAGGCAAGCCGGATGTGGCGTAGTACATCTCGTTGGCTTGCGTGACGCCATACGTGGGTTTGACAATCAGAATGAGCGGGGACTGTTGATCGCATGAAGCCAACAGCCCGCCGCAAAAGATTGCAACCACAAGAAAGAGTGATTGATGATGTTTCATTACTTGAGTTTGTAGGTCTTGACCGACATTGTCTCCCTGATGATGCGTCCGCCGTTCATGTACATTACTTCTTTTTTGTGGCAGACGGGAATGGCAAATTCTGCATCCGGGTAGGTGTTTTGTACCTTGTAGAGAGCCTTTTGCAGCATATTTGCGCCCATTGGCAATTTGACGGAGAGCGTGGTTTCCGTGAAGTTGCGCGGGTCGTAGTTGGTGCCGTTGACGGTGTAGATTTTGGTGATAGCACCGTATTTTTTGTACTCTATTTCGACATTGACCGTTCCGAGGTAGATAAGGTCGTCCATACCAATTTCGAGCCGCACCTCATTGGGTTTGACGGCAAAACCGGCGTTGTTCTTTTGGCTGACACAGGAGGTTGTGAGTGCCAGAATAGCCAGTAGGGTGAATAAAAAACTCTTTTTCATATAGCAAGCGGTTGGTTACTTGTTGTTGAAATAGTAAGAGAAGTGCAACGAAGCGTCCGCACGCCAGCAAGCGGTGGTAGTGGCGGTTCCGTCTTTATACTTTTGTGAGGAACTGCCCGTTTTGATAGAATAAGAGGGAATCGATGACGCTTCAACCAAGCCTGAGTACCCACCCTCAACGCCAATGGCAATAGGCAGGTCAGCGATAAAAAATTGCAGTCCGACAAACAGTCCGCCACCGATAACAAACGTACCTACGTGTGCTTTGGAAGAGGTGATAATGCCCGCATTGCTCTCGTAGGTTTTTGCAGTAGCAGAATTGAAACCGATAGGCAATTGCGCACCTACGTAAACATCCAAAATGTTTTTGGAGTTGAAGTGGTAGGCAACGCCAGGCAATAAACGTGTATAGTCCGTTCCTGCCGAAACCGTTTTCTCATACTCCGCTCCAGACTCAATATTTGTGAATGTTTTTTCCTTTTGTGTTTGTGCTGCGAATTGGAATCCCATACGGAATTCAAAGTTGTCTGTGTAGTAGTACTTGAGGTTGACAAGAGGTAAGCCATAGGCTCCTTCCGCCCCTGCGGATTTGCAGTACTTGACCAAGTCCATAACCTGGCTGACCGATCCTCCGAGGTACAATCCCCAGTCGCCTTTTTGCGGGCGGTTACCTGTGCGTGCGATGACTGATGCATTGGGCTCTCCTGTGGAGATTTGTGCACACACTGACATGCATGCCATAGTGAGACATGCGACAAAAATAATAGTTTTCTTCATAACATTACTGTTATTTTGCTTGGGTCCGTGGCACCTCACAGCCCCATTGATAAATAAAAAGAAAGCGTGGTACCTTATTATTTTGCTTATTCTCCACGCTGAGGTTCCGGAAAGACCCTGTAACAAGAACAAACAATATACGCCCACGCCCGATATGCAGAACAGCCGCACCAAAAAGTGCAGGCAATCATTACATACCACGAGGGCATTTATTGCCTCTTGCTTTGGGTTACGAAATTTTCCGGATTTCAGCATGCCAAAACAAGCGCATATAAACGCCTTTTATTATGTCTGCGATGCCGAGTGTTCGGTTATTGGGCGTGTGGCTATCGTTGTTCCTGCAACATCAGTCCCACCCGCAAAAGCCCTCCTCAACTTCGCAGCGCAAAATTACAACAATTATTTCAAACGTACAAATAATAGTTTAATTTTCTAAAAGAAAAAAAGAAAGGCACCATTATAACGAAATATACAATGGTGCCTGAGTATAGCAGGAGGAAAATTATAATCGTGCAAGCATAGCACCTGGGTAGTAGTGCTGCAGAATTTGGGAGTAGGAAAAGCCTTCGTCTGCCATCACGGCAGCACCTATCTGGCACAGTCCTACGCCGTGTCCCCAGCCGTGTCCGTGCAACGTAAACCCAAAAGGAATCCTCTTGGCTCTCTCACTGGCAGCAGCGGAAAGATAGGGTTTTTCCGGCGAATAGGAAATCGGCGAAAGCATCAGCCATGTGTATTGCACATCGAAACACGACGAATAGAGACAACTGCTGCTGAGCCATTGGCGTATTTTCAGTTCTTTGCCAATAATCTCCCTGTGTTTTGTACCGACAATTTCGAGCGAATAAATACGCCCCGATGCTCCTCTTTTGAGCGGATTGATGGCAAGAATATCGCCAAAGTCGATCCCCGATTTTTTGTAAATGATGTCGGATAACTCTGCTTGGCTATATCTCACTTTCCATTTGTAGAAATCCTTTGTCTCTTGGTCGTAGTTGTTCAGTACGAGACGCATCAACCGCTCGTTGCCTACGGCTTTGGCGCAGTAGGGGCAATCTACTGAGGTGAGGTAGGGGATATGGGTATCCTCCCAGCAAGTTTCGAAATCCTCTGTCTTGCCCCCGCAGCACTTGTGGTAGCGTGTATCGCAGATGGTGTTGCCAAAAGCAAGTACTTCGCCCGCAGTGGCACGTACCGCCTCTACGGCACGCGGATTGCGCCGAAGGATACCCTCGTACCGCTGGCAGTGGTCATCGGCACACACATCGTACCCGATGTGTCCTGTGTTGGCTTTGCGTATGGCGTTGACTACCCAACTGCGGGAAATGACCGCATGGGCTTTGAGCAGTTCGAGCGGACTGTCGGCAGACATCTCCGATGAGATGACGGAAGTCAGGTAGTCTTCGAGGTCAATGGTATTGACGGCTGTTTCCGTGCCGTCTGCATTGCGGAGTATCTCCAATTCGCCCTCAAACTCCTGCTCCTCACATCTATCCCAATGGAAGCCGATACCGATACGTACATTCTTGATAATGAACGTATTTTCCCGCTGTTCATAGTCGATATGCGGTGCTGTGAGTATGCCTACACGCACTTTCATCGCCGAATTTGTAGATTTGTAAGTGTGTAAATTTGTAAATTATGCATTACACATTCTGGCAATCAGTTCCCACGTGCGGAGGCGGTCTTTGTACCGGTTGTTGCGGTTCATAGCGGGAATATCGCAGTTAGCATCGGAGTTGTCCTCCCAGCGGCGGCAGTTATAGACCACATCATAGATACGTCCGATGGGATAATCGCGCGAGATACGCAACCCGACGGCATAGTCCTCACCGTATTTGGTGGTGGGGAAATCGAGGGTGCGGAGTAGGGGAGTATAGAACCCGCGCGGGGCACCCAGTCCGTTGATACGCAGTGCGTTGTTGCGTCCGTTGTCGTCTGTCCACTCGCGGTGGTCTATCACACCGGGGGGCAGGATATTACCCTGAATATCGGTCATCTGATACGTACCGATGACCATTCCGTAATGCCCGTTCTCAAAAGCGTCAATAAAACGCTGCACGGTGGTGGCATCATGGTAGGTATCATCGGAATCGAGTTGAATGGCGTATTGACCGCAACGCGGGTCGTGGACAGCCATATTCCAGTTGCCGCCGATAGCGTGCCACGTCTTGTCCTGCGCAATATAGATCAGTTCGGGAGTATCGGGATTTGCCAAACGTTGCTCTCTGTTGTCTTGCACACATTGGCGAATGACCTCCTGTGTGCCATCGGTGGAGTTGTCGTCCACGATGAAGACGTTATAGGTGTATGGAGTGCGAACCGATTGGCAGAGTGCACTCTCAATAGCGTCTTGAACGGTGCGCACACGGTTGCGGCACGGGATAATCACACTGGCGGTTATGCCGTTTGCGGTATGAGGAAAAACAGACAAATCTTTGTATATTCCGGGGCGCAGGTATGCCCCGATGGCTTGCAGATGGCGGGTAACGCATTGCTCCATCTCTATCTGCACGGCACGGTTGCGCGGATCGACATAGTCAAACAGTTTTTCGCCCGATTTGCGTGTGTCGGTCTCCACCTCGTAGTAGAGATATTCGGGGATATGCACCAATCCGCAATCGCCCGTTGCGCCTTGTGTGGCACGCAGACGGAGATCGTAGAAGCCTGCATATTGATAGTCGGTATCCATTTGTGTGACAATGCGTTGCAGCACATCGGTGCGCCAGAGCGTAACGCTGCCGAAATCGAAATCGTCCCGCAAAGCCCCCATCTGGTAATCAATGACGGGTGCTTCTTTGACGGCGGTGCTTTCGCCGTCCTGAATCTTTTGGAAGTGGTTGGCATAGACCATTCCGGCACCGGTCATTTCGAGGACTTGTACCATTCGTTCCTGCGCCCGATAGACCCATTGAATATCGGGTTTGAGCATAATGAACGTATAGGGTGTGGTGCTGCTTTGCGCTATATAGCGTATCTCATTGGTGGAGCAGATACGGCTCGGAAGAGTAAAAGTGCGGATCATTTTATTTGGGACAAAGAACAAAGGACAAAGAACTATGAACAAAGAACTATGAACAAAGAACTATGAACAAAGAACAATGAACTATGAACAGAAATGTATACTATTGTTAATTCTTAATTGTTAGTTATTTTATCGTAGGTGGCTTGACGGGTAGGGTCAATGTCCATCAGAATTTCATAGACTGATTTCTTTTCGGCGTCGGTACCTTTTTGAAAGATATTGACTAATTCGTCAGCCTTGGCATCCAAGAAAGTGTTTATTACGTAGGTGGCGGGACGTGCGCGGTTGGCATCGCGCAGCACACCGATACCGCCGGCAATCCGTGCGCGACCATTGGTTGCATTGGCTTGCATCTCGTCCAAGCCGAGGCGGTGGTATTCGTAGAAATACTCGCGGTACTTGCGGAACGCCTCGTCCATCAGGTTGTTGATGAGTGCATAGCGGTTGCGGTTGCTGTCGAAAGCCTGCCATCCTTTCTGCTCCAGTGTTTCCATAGAGGCGGACTGGCAAGCGGAGACGATGTCTTCGCAGGTTTGGAAATAGGGTGTTCCGCCGAGGCGGGAGAATGAGTCCATATCGTATCCGATGATCAGATAGCAATAGTATGCCAGCATTGCCGTGAGGTTGGTGGTGAACTGGTTCTGCTGGTATTCAAGGCGGTCGAACTCCTGATAGGTGAAATTGAAATTATTGTCTTTGAAGTTGATTAGCGGGGTGGTATAAGTGGTGTTATAGACGGGTCGGCGGCTTTGCAACTGCATTTCGCAGACGTACAGGTTATCGGTTACGGACTTGACCACAATCATCATACTGCAATCAATCTTTTCCTTCGCCGCAAAAGTCATATTCGTCCATCGGTTTTGGTTGATATATTCCTCAATGGACGATTGGAGCGTACTGAAAACGGACTTGTTGCTTCCCGGAACCTGATCGGAGTTGATGGTTACGGTACAGTTCAGTTCCTGCGCTTGTGCCACGTACACACACAATGCAAGCCCCAATACAGATAATATCTTTCTAAAAATCATATCGAATAATATGAAATAATGTTATAAAACAAGCCTTTTCATACGGCTTAAACACCCTCTATCCTATAACCATCCTCCTTGCATCCACCTTACAAAGATACGCAATTCCGATGTTAACTTATTTTTGCAGGCGGATAGACTGTATATTGCCCGTTTGTGTATTGAGATAAATCTCGGGCAGTGTGGTGCCGGTAAACAGGTCGCGTGCCAGCGGGACGGCTACTCCGAATTGTGCAATGGGCAGGCTTTGTTCGGCAAGAACGTTTCCCTGATAGGTTACGGCATAGTCTGCCGAGCCTGGCAGATTATAGTATATCTGTGAGGGTTGCGGTGCTTTCTTGTTGTTGTATTCTGCAGCAGCACTTTTCACCTGTTTGTGTGCCACAATCGTGAGCAGCAGCGAGCTGCCGCTTGCGTCCTCTTCCGTGGTAATGCCATTGTCCTCGGAGAAATAGAGCAGTGCATATTCCTCGCTTTTGACGGGGATATATGTGAGCGTTTTGTGCATACGTTTGACGGTGCGTTTGCCGGTAAACAGTTCGGTCAGTTGGCGTTCCTGCCGGTCTAATTCTTTGAGTACCAACTCCATCGCCTTTCCGTCAGCAGGTGCGTGGTCTATTTCGCCGCCGAGGATATACATACGTGTCTCACGGATACGGTAAATCTGTTTGGCAGCCCCCTCGGCTTTCTGCTGCAGTGTCGGAGCGGCAATTTGCTCTTCGAGCAGTGGCATCACATCGGGACGCGGGGTACGTATTCTCTTCTCTTCTCTGCACGTTTTTTTATGGCTGTTTTTCGGTGCGGGGCATACGTTATATCCATAGAGCAGTCCGTTTTTGCAGAGCGATAGCAACTGCATCGGCAGTTCTTTCTCCGGCACCACCTTGTAGGCGCGGGTATAGTCCGGGCGGGTGATCAGACGGGGTTTCACGCCTGTCAGCCGGTATTGCGTTTGGTTTTCCTGAATCACATCGTCCGTGCCGAGATACTTTTCGGCAAAGAGGAAGAACGGTCCCGTTTCGAGTGTTTCCACAGTGTATTCGACATCAAACACAAGTTGGTTTTCCGGCATATAATAAACCAATGCCAATTCGTTTTCCTGCACAATCTGTGCGTTTGCTACGATGGTCAGGCATAGCCCGAGAATTGCTATTGTCAGTCGTTTCATAATAATATATATAAACGTTATTAGTCGTATAATCAGTCGTTAATTTTTATGCAAGCAATAATTCTTAATTCATAATTCGTCATTATTCCAGATTTTCCATGCCGCTTCGGCTTGTCCGTAGAGCATCTGCAGTCCGTTGGTAGTGCGTGTGCCGTGTTCGCGTCCCCTGTGCAGGAAGAGCGTCTCGGCGGGGTTATAAACGCAATCGAACAATAAGTGTGCCGAAGTGAGCATATTATAGGGTATAGGGGGGCAGGTGTTTATATCGGGCAGCATTCCGAGTGGCGTGCAATTGATAATCAGCGTATGCCGTTGCATTATTTCCTTGTCCAATTGCCTGTACGTCAGTTGTCCTGCTTTCGGGTTGCGGCTGACGAGGGTAGGGGCTATACCGAGTTGTTCCAACCCATACACCACAGCTTTGGCAGCCCCGCCAGTCCCGAGTACAAGTGCTTGACGGTCTGTCGGTTGCAATAGCGGTCGCAATGCCTCCATAAACCCGATACAATCCGTGTTGTAGCCTATACGCTTGCATACCACATTCACTGCTCCGATGTGTTGCGCCGTGTCGTCCAACCGGTCAAGATACGGAATAATCTTTTCTTTGTAGGGAAAGGTAACATTCATTCCGTCCAGTGTATCAAGCAACGGGCAAACAGTATCTTTTGTGAAAGCGTCAGGTTGGACTGGGTAGAGACGGTATTCCCCGCGTATCTGTTCGCGGCGGAACTTGTCCGCAAAATACCGTGCCGAGAAACTGTGTTCCAGCGGGTAGCCGATAATGCCGAAACGCAATGGCGCATGGCGTTCCGTTATCACAAACCTGCGGTGTCGGATTGTCGCCATATACTCCGTTGCGTAGAAAGTCTTTCCCCCGTCTCCGCGCTGCAAAGCATCGTACATCTTTTCTATTTCGGGGAACCCGTATTGCCGCAGTTGCTCGTACAATTTGGCAATACCCGCTTCGCGCGTATCTTTTTGCTCCAGCAGATCAGCATATCCCTGCATACGTTCCGCCGTCCGGGCGATGTTCTCTATCTCGGCTTTGCTGCATCGCGCCAACTGCGCCCGAATGGCATTGCGGGCAATAGAGGTATCCGCATTGGTAGAATCGACCACCCATTCTATATGCCGTTTGCTGCGCAGATAGTATTCTATGTAGTCGCGCGTGGTGCAGAGCAGCGGGCGTATGATCTTTGTTCCACCGGGGTGCATCGGGTTGGCTGCTATGGGACGCATACCGCACAATCCGCGAATACCCGTGCCTCGCAAGAGGTTGAGCAATAGTGTCTCGGCTTGGTCGTTTTGATGGTGTGCCACCGCCACGGCTTGGCAATGTTCCGCCTGTGCCGCTTGTTCGAACCAGTCATAGCGCAGGTTGCGTGCAGCCACTTCTATACCCGTTTTGTTCTCCCGTGCATACGCCAGCGTGTCAAAATTGCGCACTAAAAGCCGTACCTGCAACTGCTCGCACAGGTTGCGCACAAACCGCTCGTCGCGCATACTCTCCTCACCGCGCAGGTGGAAGTTGCAGTGTGCCGCCACGCAATCATACCCCGCACGCAGCAGTACATCAAGCAATGCCACGCTGTCCGCTCCTCCGCTTATGCAGACCAGCACACGGTCACCTTTGCGCAACAGCCCTTCGCGCTCAATATATTTGCCTACACGACGAAGCATCAAAAATCACCGGTCTTCAGTTGCTCCAGATCGACCAGATGATTGACTATCGCGTAGATGGTCAGTCCTGCCGTGGAGTGGATATTCAGTTTGCGGGTGATGTTTTTGCGATGGGTGATGACCGTGTGAGTCGAGATACACAATACATCGGCTATCTCTTTGTTGCTCAGTCCTTTGACCAACTGGGTAAGCACATCTTTTTCTCTCTCGCTCAATTCCTCTGTCTCTTGTGTCTTACCGGCATTGTTGTGGCGTTTCTTGTCCAACTCAATGGCAGGGGCGAGAATGTCGTCCTCTATGGAGCAGTGTGTAAAAAAGTCCTGCTCTATGTCGAACAGGTCGTTCATTACGCTGATCAGGGCGTAGGTATGTTTTACATCATCGGTCTGACTCGGATAGTACTTGATAATAAGGTTCTTTATTTCCGAGAATTTCGATGAGATGTTCTGGTCATTTTGGGCGTGCTGTTCCCATATTCCCTCGTTCTCACGCGCTATATGGGTGCGTATCTCCTGTACGTACTCGTCATAGAAGCGTAGAATGAGCATAGGTATCTGGCTTGCTGTATCGGCGGGGTTTATAGCCTCAATGAGGTCTCTGCGGATACGTGGCAATTGAAAATCAACGAAATAGGCGTGTGCATTACGCAGATACATACGCAGCGTGTCAATATCGATATCTTCGGGGGCGCAGTCTGCCACATGGTCCGTCTTGTAGTTGACAACAGCCAAAAAGGTAGGGCTGTGTACACCGTGTTCGCGGCATACTTCCTCGATGGTCTTTTCGCCGACACCCATTGTCAGCCCGAAACGACTGATGACACGTATGGCATCAGGTTCCCTTGCCATCAGTTCGCACATCTTGTCTTGCAGTCGGTACATTGTATAGGTACTTTTATGGTGCTATTTGTATAGTTTGTTTGCAGGGGTGTTGCTCCTCCTGACTCTGTCTGTTCCGGCACATTAAATCCGCTGCAAAGTTACAACATTTTTCGCAACCGTGCAAGCCCCCGCCCAATACGCAGAGCCACTGTCCGGTTGGGTTCCGTACCTAATCATAAATCAAGACAACAAGACCAAAATAGTAATTCAAGAGACAAACAGCAATCAAAGCAGATAGTAAATTATCCGTCGGAAGAATTAAATACACACTGTAATAATTCCGCCAACGGGTATTCCTTTTTCAAATTCAAGGCACTGCTTTTTCTTTCAAAGACACTGTTATCATTTGGTCATATTGAAAAGTACCATAATGCAATGTTGTATAATAGATATCCAGATTGTAACCCATTATGGACGAATCCCTTTCTACTGCGGGTAGTACAAAAGACACCGAAGAAGTATAAGGCGGGCGGCAGATTATATCAACCTGTTCATTCCGAGCCTGCTCCAATCGTATTTCTGTTATCACATCGTGATTAATGGTGAACAACAACGAGTCTCCTTCATCTATATTATATACGGTCATATAGGACGGATTATCTTTCGTGCTGTAAGGGCTTTCTGTCAGTTCAAGTACCGGTTTATTTTGGGTTATATTGTACAACGTCGGATGAAAGACGTGCTTCCGGGGATATAATATGATATTTTGATTTTTATAACTTGTTTTCTTTGGAGAGAAACAGATCACGTCAGATTGATATTCTACCGTATCCCCAAACTCAGAGGATGCTATGAACTCTACATCTTGACTATCAATAACATTATGTAGATTTAAGGAAAAAGCACCATCTCCAAAAACATACTTATGCACAAACGTTTCCGGTTGTCTAAATAAAAACCACCGAGAGAACGCATCATACTCGCAATAGGTTAATTTCAACGTAACCGAATCATCAGGAGATATGATTCCGCTTTCTGTTTGCAACTTAAACACACCTGACAGATACATCGTTTTACCATACTCATTATGGCAACTTATCAACAATTCACAGCAAAGTAAAAGCAACATTATTTTTTTCATACCCTATTACATTAAAATTTTAACACTATATTTACGCTGTTCATCCATAATGGATAATAACAAAGGGATTCATTGAACCTTTCCTTTTACAGAATAAGAAATAACATCTTCACATTTCCCTATTTCTTGACAGGTGTCTTGGGGAAGACAATCCAGAACGAGACGGCTACCACCAGGGCGAAGGCGGCGAAGATATACCATGCGGCTTGCCAGCCCTGCCAAACAGCCATAGCCCCTGCGGCTTGTACGCTCTTGGCATACACAAAATGGTTCACAATGGCTTGTGCGGAAAGCGTACCTATCGTAGCACCGAGTCCGTTGGTCATCATCATAAACAGCCCTTGCGCACTGCTGCGCTCTGCTATATTGACCTCCTGATCCACATACATACCGCCGGAGATATTGAAGAAATCGAACGCAAAGCCATAGACCACACAACTCAGCACAAACAGAATAACACCGGGGAAACCGGGGTTGCCTGCACCGAACAAACCGAAGCGCAATACCCAGGCGAACATAGCCATAAGCATCACATTCTTAATGCCATAGCGTTTCAGAAAGAACGGAATGGCAAGGATACAGAGTGCTTCACAGATTTGCGAAATGGAAATAAGCATATTCGCATGCTGCACACCGAATGTATCGGCAAAAGCGTCAATCGCACCGAAACTGGTAATGAACGGGTTGGCATAACTGTTGGTAATCTGCAGACACATACCGAGCAGCATGGAGAATATGAAGAAAATAGCCATCTTTTTCTGGCGGAACAGCGCAAACGCCTGCAAGCCCATTGCCTCGACAAAAGATTGCGATACCACCTTGCCTTTGGTCGGGCACTCGGGCATAGAGAGCGCATAGAGTGCCAACAAGATACTCAGTCCGCCGCTGACTACAAACTGCAGGCTGGTCTGCTGGAAACCGCACAAGTCCACAATCCACATCGTAGCGATAAAACCTACCGTACCGAACACGCGGATAGGCGGGAAGTCCTTGACGGTATCCAGCCCCGCTTTGCCCAATGCCGTGAAAGCCACCGAGTTATTGAGTGCCAAAGTCGGCATATAGAATGCCACCGAGACGGTATAGAGGGCGAAGAGTACGCCGAACTGAATATCGTTGCCGAGCAACACACCATAGACGCCGGCACCAATCATAAACACACCCGCCAAAGCGTGGCACAGACTGAGCAGTTTCTGCGCAGGCACCCAGCGGTCTGCCACAATACCCATCAGCGCCGGCATAAACAGGCTGACAATACCCTGAATGGAATAGAACCAACCGATGTGGGTTGCCAAGCCGTGGGTAGCAAGATAGGTGCCCATTGAAGTGAGATACGCTCCCCAAACTGCAAATTCAAGAAAATTGAGGAGAATCAATCGCAATTTCATGTTTTTCATATTGTATTCTTTTTAGTTTATTCTTTCTCTTTCAACTCAAAGTCCGCCTCGGCAGTAGCAACACCCTCATACCAATCATCCGCCTTTGTGCGGTCATACGAAAGTGCTACTTTGGTGCTGTCCGAAGTGTATTTCCCTGTAGTATCATTCACTACCACTTTTGCGCTGTCGCAGGGAATTGCGCTACCTTTCCAATGATACTCCCCACTTTCGTTGGTATAAAGTGTATCTCTCAATCCCGAATATCCGTTATTACTTATTTCTATAGCCACCTGCATATCTTTGAGCGACTCCTGTTGGGTATCTGTTACCTTTCCTTGCACTTGAAAATCAGCATAGGGAGTTCCATACTCCGCTGGTGCTACCCCATATTTAACCAAGCAACCTGTTGTTGCTTGAAAACCGAGCAATGCCATCACCCCCGCCAGGCAGCGGTTGATAAAAGATAGTGTTTTGCGCTTCATAACCGGTTAGAATTAATGGTACAATTATATGGTTAATTATATGTTCCGAAAAATTAACGTCCAATTATACGATAATTAACGTTCTCTATTCCCCTAAAACTCCGATGTAAAATGGAACTGTATATGTTTGTAGTCGTTCTGCGCCATTTGCAGCACGTATGCCGAGTCTGCCATAAACACATCGCGTCCGTCCTTGTCGGTCGCCATATATTGTGCCTTGCGCTTCTTGAAGGTTTCCAACTCAGCGGCATCGTCGCTCTCTATCCAGCAGGCTTTGTACATTTGCAGGCTCTCCCAGCGGCATTTTGCCTGGTACTCATGTTCGAGGCGGTATTGTATCACCTCAAACTGCAACTGCCCCACGGTACCGATGATCTTGCGCCCGTTCATCTGGCTGACAAACAACTGCGCCACGCCCTCGTCCATCAACTGGCTGATACCCTTGTCCAACTGCTTCTGTTTCATCGGGTCAGCATTCTCTATATACTTGAACATCTCCGGCGAGAACGACGGCAGTCCCTTGAAATGCAGGTTTTCGCCCGAAGTGAGTGTATCGCCGATTTTGAAGTTGCCTGTATCGGGCAGACCGACTATGTCGCCTGCATATGCCTCGTCCACCGTCTCTTTGCGCTGCGCCATAAAGCAGGTGGGCGACGAGAAACGCATCTGCTGGTTCTTGCGCACGTGCTTATAGTAGGTATTGCGCTCAAACTTACCCGAACAAATCTTGAAGAACGCGATACACGAGCGGTGGTTGGGATCCATATTAGCGTGTATCTTGAAGCAAAAACCCGTGAACTTGTCCTCCATCGGGTTCACAATGCGTTCTTCCGCCTGTACGGGACGGGGCGACGGCGCAATGCGCACAAAACACTCTAATAGTTCTTTGACACCGAACGTGTTCAGTGCCGAGCCGAAGAACACGGGAGCCAGTTCGCCTGCCAGATACTCATCGCGCGAGAACGGATTATAGACCCCCGAAATCATCTCGATGTCTTCGCGCAGTTTGTCTGCGTCCTGTCCGCCGATAAGTGCGGTTATCTGCTGGTCGTTCACATCGTCGAAACGGAGCGATTCCGTAACGTGCGTCTTGTCGGGCTGATACAAGTCCAACGTGGATTGGAACAGGTTGTACACGCCCTTGAAGCGTTGTCCGCAGTTGATAGGCCATGACAACGGGCGCACGTGGATACCCAGTTCGCGCTCTATCTCGTCAAGCAGATCAAACGGGTCTTTGCACTCGCGGTCCATCTTGTTGATAAACACCATCACGGGGGTCTTGCGCATACGGCATACCTGCATCAGGCGGCGCGTCTGCGTCTCCACGCCTTTGGCGGCATCAATCACGATAATCACCGAATCCACTGCCGTCAGCGTACGGAACGTATCCTCCGCAAAATCTTGGTGACCGGGTGTATCGAGGATGTTGATATGGTAGGTTACATCCCCTTTGCCCGTTTCTGCAAGCCCCTCCTCCGAAGGAGGGGTAGGGGAGGTCTTCGTCGTATAATCGAAACCCATCACCGATGTGGCAACGGATATACCGCGCTGCTTCTCTATCTCCATCCAGTCGGAGGTCGCAGTCTTGCGTATCTTGTTCGATTTGACGGCACCCGCCACGTGGATAGCCCCTCCGTAGAGAAGAAGTTTCTCCGTCAGAGTGGTCTTGCCCGCATCGGGGTGACTGATAATGGCGAAAGTGCGCCGGCGTAATATCTCCTGTTGATCCGCGTTAGAGAGCATTGATGTCTTGTTTTTTTTGATAACGTTCGCAATAGCCTGCAAAGATACGCTTTTTCCGCGACATACACAACTCCCACTGTGCATTTTACTTACCCGCGAACAGGACAACCGCATCCAAACAGCATAATGGATCAGACAATATGTTCCCTCAAAAAAATATACACTTTATGCAATCTCGCTACCTCCATA
>DGIN01000079.1:24988-35608 GCA_002387325.1 Bacteroidales bacterium UBA4621
TTTATGCACTTTATGCACTTTCAATGTTGCATAAACTGCATAAAAATATCGTATAAACTATTTGATGGTGCGACCGCTGTCTGCATAATATGACAAAGAAAATGTCAGAATAAATGGATTGGATTTTGTGCGTATTGGAAAGAAATATCAACTTTATAACAATACGCATTATGACTTATGGATACATCCGCGTTTCTACTGACAAACAGACGGTAGAGAACCAACGCTTTGAAATCAACAACTTCTGCAGCCGCGAACAGATACAGATAGACGGCTGGATAGAAGAGACCATCAGCGGCACGAAAGCCTACAGCAAGCGGGCACTCGGCAAACTGCTGAAACGGGTGGAGAAAGGCGACCTGATAGTGTGTGCCGAACTGTCCCGCCTCGGACGAAACCTGTTTATGATAATGGAGATACTGAATATCTGCATGACCAAAGAGTGCCGCGTATGGACTATCAAAGACAACTACCGCCTCGGTGATGACATACAGAGCAAGGTGCTGGCGTTTGCTTTCGGCTTGTCGGCAGAGATAGAACGCAACCTGATAAGTCAACGCACCAAAGAGGCACTGGCGAGAAAAAAGGCGGAGGGAGTGGTATTGGGGCGCCCGAAAGGAAAGAAAACGGCTCCGGAAAAGCACCCGCTGTATCACAAAAAGCATTTGGTTATAGCATTGTTGGGAGAACATGTATCACGGCGCAAAATAGCACAAATCTGCAAAGTGGACAGGGGAACCGTTGCCAAGTTTATACGCGATTTTATTGAAGTGCCAATTTGACCCTATCGGCAACGGCGGGGCATACAGACACTACAAGTACAATATCGAACGGCTGTCTCTCCCTGTCATAGCCCCTCGCTTGCAAACTTTCGTAGCGGACATTCTTGCCAATAAAGATATTTCTCTCAACAGGCAACATATAGACGACATCGTCTGCCATCTATATGGTTTAACCGATGAGGAAATCGCTTATATTGAGAAAGTATGAACTTTGCACAGTAGAATACAAACATGCTTGCTATTCCGTTTTTGTGAATTAATAGCGAATTTGGAAATAGTCTAACAATGCTTTGTAGTTGTCCTGTGCTGTGAGGCAGGTGTCGTGCAAAAAGTCGTCTGTTTGTCCCCAATGCTGAATGCCACGATAGTAATACAAACGCAAATCTTCCGTGATAATGAAAGGAACACAATCGCTGTTTGCTGCCGCCAAGCACTGCCAGAACATCAGCAAGCGTCCGATACGACCATTTCCATCCTGGAACGGGTGAATACGCTCGAACTGCACATGGAAATTCAAAATGTCATCCAATCTTGGTTTCTTTAGTGCATTGTATTCTGTAAGCAAAGTCTTGATATTTTTTCTTACATCCTTGGGCTGTACCGTTTCTTCTCCGCCTACTTCGTTAGGCAGGCGTTTGTAGTCGCCTACTACGAACCACGCTTTGAGACTGTCGGAAGTGTTGGTCTTGAGAAGCAGATGCAACTGCTTGATGTGTGCCTCTGTTATCTTCTCGGTGGTATGGTCGATGATATAATCGATGCAACGAAAGTGATTGACGGTTTCCATAATATCGTCAATGCGCGTATTCTCTGTTGTGATACCCAGTGTGTTTGTCTCAAAAATATAGCGTGTCTGTTCTTTGGTCAGACGGCTTCCTTCAATATGATTGGAACTATACGTCAGATCTATCTGTGTGCGGTGGTATATCCCCCCCTTGAATTTATTTTCTTTCTCCTCCCGCAAGCGGGCTAACAAAGGAGAAATTTTTGTTTTGCCTTTTGCGGGAAGAGGAGCATCAATCGGAATGTTCCATGTTTTGCCTGTGAGAAAAGCCCCCTCTATTTTGCCCGAGGCGCAGTAATTGCGGGCTGTGCGCTCGCTGATGCCATACTTTTCGGCGAACTGACTGACAGAGATGTATTCCATAAATATCGGCACGTTTTGTATCAAATACGCTGCAAAGATACTACTTTTTGCCGATAACGGCAAGAAAATCGCAGTTTCAATGTTCTTTTCCCGTCAAATTATGTACGCTATCTTTATTCTGCTTGTTGGTAACGGCACAAATGGTATGATGTTGGTTCGGTTCTTTGGCAAAGAGCAGAATGTTGGTATCCACCGTGGCGGACTCAAATATCTTGACCCCGGCAAAGTCGATAAGCAGTTTCGGGTTGGTATGGGTAGCAAAGAAAGCGCGTGTTTTGTCGCCATAGCCTGCACGCATCCATTTGTTGGATGTAATATAGCAGAGGTGTCCGCCTGTGCGTAGCAGTTGTTGCTCCCGCTCGTAGAACAGGCAATAGATGTCGCCCGTAGAAGCAAAAGTCTGGAAACCGCAGTCTTTGTACATCTTGCCCAATGCGCCTTGGTTGTCTTGCAGTTGAATATACGGCGGGTTGCCAATGACGATGTCAAAGCAACCGCTGTCTCCCGCATCCCCTGTGAGACCGAACATCCATTCGGGGTCAAAGAACGGCGAAACGGCATTTTGGTCATACGGGTTCCATTGGGCTAACTGCTTGGCATCATCGGGTGCAAAATCACGGTTATCTTCCAATAGTTGTGCTAATTGTCGGCGCAGTTGCTCGTCTTTGTCGCGTAGTCTGCGTTTTTGCCCTGCCGATTTGGCAAGGAAATGCTGATGGCGTACCTCATGCAGTGCCTGCTTGGTTTCTTCTATACGCGGGTCCTCGAACAGGTTGGTTTGCAGTGCGCGTTTATGTTTTGCCATAAGCGAATTGGCGGTAACAAACTTGGTCTCAAGGTTCGGCAAGGTGGGAATACCGAAATTCGGTTTGGCACTGTCTTTCTCGCAATCGCAGATGAGCGAGATAAAGAAACGCAGTTTGGTTATCTGTGCAGCGATAGGCTGAATGTCAGAGCCATAGAGGCAATTTTCTATGATTTGCAGTTTGAGAGTATAAACATCGGTCTCGGGTTGTATCTTTTGCAGCAGATTCACCAACCGGTTGAGCAAGCCCATAGGGAACGCTCCTGAACCACAAGCAGGATCAAGGATACGTATGGTTTTCAGTCTGGTAGCAATGGTTTGATATTCCGTTGTGCGGGCAGGGTCTTTGGCGAAATTGTCGGAAAGCAGGTCGCGCGCCATATCGGTATTGCCGAGGTAAGCGAGCAAACTCTCGTCCACCATATAGTTGACTATCTCGCGCGGGGTGTAGAACGATCCGCTTTGGTTGCGGGCAGTCTCTTGTGTCTCGGGGTTGTAGGCACCAAGCAAGTTCTCAAACACCTTGCCGAGCAACTCAGGGTCGAGTGCCACTTGCTGCTCGCTGGGAGTATTTTCCTCGATAGTGAAATTATAGCGGTTGAGCAAGGCAAGCAATCCCTGTTCGGGGTCGAAGAATAGATTGTTTGGCACGAAAGCACGGTACTTGTAGTGCCCGTCCTTGAATTGCTCAGCGTTGCGGCTGAAACCGTCGTTGTAATACTCCACCTCTACTCCGTCTTGCGTCTTATTCTTGTCCAAGCACTCAAAAAGACCACCATTGAGGAATGGTATTTCCGAGAACAACCGGATTACCTCGTCCTCCGAGATACGGAACATGTCTGCATAGCGGTAGAGTGTCTTGATGTCGCGTGTACCGGTTGCCTTGGCGAAGCGTCTCTGCGTGCCGTCCTCTTCCTGTATGGCACGGTTGAGCGTGGCAAAGAACAGGTTTTGCAGAATGGCATTGTAGTAGTTGCCTTGTCGGGCGGATTGCGGGTCGAAATCACGCAGGACGGTTCGGAGCCAGTCGGGGTCAAACAGCCGCTTGGGCACCAAGTCTTTCTGGCGGATGAACCACACAAACATCAGTCGCGTGATGAGCCGTATGATTTTGATGTCTATTTTTTCTCGGTCATCCTCTTCTATCTTGGTGTTATTGGGGAAAGTAACACCTGCTTCGGGGCTGACCGCCCACTGATACCACGCAAAGAGTTGCTGATAGAATTCTTTGGTGAGGGCTTCGACGGAAAAGGCATCACGGAGTGCTTTGAATGTTACCCCGCTTTGCTGTAAAGCAATGAAGCGGCTTATAGGAGTATAGTAGCCACAGGCGGCATCGCCAAACACAAAAGTAAAGCGTTTCGGGGCGGTAGCCTCGTCTTTGAGGTCGCAAATCAAGGACAGACGCCAGTTGTTCCCGTCGTCAAAAACTGCCAAAGCCGCATCCGTTAAATTCAGATAGTTTTTTACCAACTGCCGCAAACCGACACGGCGTTTTGCCACCGAAGAATGCAGGCGGAAATAATAGAAACCTATTTCATAGTGGTCGGAAGTGTTTTTTGTTCCGAGAAAATAGCCTTCTCCTTCATCGGAAGACATCTGTAAGTTCTCCGGCGATATGCGCCATCGGGTCGGTTGCAGTACGTCACGTACAAAATCGGTATAGTCATTGAGGTTGAACGATTGTTGGAACAATGTCCGGAGTTGTTGGTCGGTGTACATAGTTATTCAAATGTTTCGGAGGTGATGATTTCGGTTGGTTGTTGGTCGGTATCTTGTGCCTGGCGTTTGGCATTGATATGATACCGGTCGTATAATTGGGTCAGCAAGTCAGACAGCATCGGTTTCATTTCGCTTACGGACATTGTTTTTCGCCGTTTGGTTACATCGCGGCTCATACGATTGAGCGAAAGCGTCAGATTGGAGAACATACCTTCGTCCACGTACTGCTCCAAGGTAATAACTGATTGGTATAAATCGTCGGAAGCAAATATGCGTTTCATATCTCTCAGGAAGGCAAGTGCTTTGGTAGCATTGGCATCCCGCTTGCGTTCTTCCATCGAAGTATCGGTGGTCTCGGCATTATGCAGTTCAGTGGTATATGTCTGATATGCCTTGCTCACGTGTATATAGTGGATATTCTTTACCGGTTCCATATTGCCGACAGGCTCGTCTTTGGCGGCACGGAGCAGTTCGGCAGCCTCGATGAAAGGTATTGCTTTCGGTTTCTCATCGCCTGTGATGGTGTAGAACTGTTGGCGTTTGCCTGTGGTGATGTACACGACGGACGATTGCGGGGCAAGCGTCTTCGGACGAAAAGCGGCAGAACGTACCGTGCGGCTTTTGTACGGCAAGGCTTTGATATGCTCGTATAGTTTCCGGTCGTGTACATAGAGTTCGCGAACCTCTCGCAACAGTTCGAGTTGCTTGTCCACATTGTCACGCACGCTATCATCAAAGAGTTGAAAGTCGCGTAGCATCTCTTCGTGGGAATACACTTGGGCGTCTTCCCCAAGTGCGGAATGGAAACTTTGCAACTTGATGAGGGCGTTGGTATAGAGTTTTATCTGTTGGTCGCCGTCTTTGGAGGGATAGAACATATAGTTGTAGATATGTTCAGAGGTAGAGCCGATACGGTTGACCCGTCCGATACGCTGCATAAGGCGTGTGGCATTCCACGGCGAATCGTAATTGACAATTACGTTGGAGCGATGCAGGTTGACTCCCTCCGCCAGCACATCGGAGGCAATGATGATATTGTAGCGGTTTTCCTTTTTGTCCGAATAGTTGGCATCGAAATTGGCTTTGATGTCTCGGAGTACGCTCTTGCGGTTGGCAGCACTGACCATCAATACATCTTTGCGTCCGAGTTCGTTGACCAATTTGTCCCGCAGATAGGTAATGGTATCCACGCTTTCGGAGAAAACGACCAACTTTCCCTCTTTGTTAAATTCCTCTGTTTCTCCTTCTGCATTGATATGAGCAGAGTGGAACATCTCGGTTTCCAAAAGGCGGCGAAAGGTATCAAATTTCGGGTCTTTGTCTATCTTTTCCCATTGTTCGGAGAGTTTGCCGAGTTTGGCGGCATCTTCCCTCAGACGCTCGATATATTCGGGGCGGAAATCGGCTTGCGTGAAGAGTATTTCCTCTTTGGTGTAGCCGTGTTCGAGGGCTTTTTCGACGATGTCATCCCATTCCATATCGTTCGCCATCATCCCTTTGACATCTATCTCGGGAGCAATAATGATATTGTTGTTTTCCCACATCCGTATCATATCGTTGGTGATACGCAGGAATGTGCTTAGCGATTTGCGAAAGGCATAGAAACTGCTTTCCAACCGCTTTACCATGTGGGTACGGAATATCCCCGAGAAGGTCTGCGCAAACTGTGTGGCATTGCGGTAATTGGCAGCCTTATCACCGGTGATATATTCGATGGCACGATAGCGGGCATAGTTCAGCCCGGTACCGGTCGGGTTGTCATTGTCAGGGGTGTCGGTCAGAATGGTGATGGTCCGATAGAAGAGGTCGCTTAACTCCGAGTCCAAGTGGTACTCCTGTTCAATAGGCTGTTCTACATGAGGGAAACGGATGCCCTGACTCTTCAAATCGGCTTTGTACTCCCCATTATTCCAAAGGTTTTTGCGTGTACGACGCACCAATATCTGTTGCAGTACCTGCGTGCGCATTTCTTCGTATATGCGGTCGGCTTCGCGGGTGATGTCAGCACGGTTTTCTTCTTTCCCGCGTTTGCTCATCAGTTCGTTGTACTGTTTAATCCAAGGTTGAAAGAGCGTATTGATGTTGGTAATTCCATTCAGTTGCGGATGGCGGGCATTCTGGAACAGAAGTATCAGATTGCGGAAATCCTCAGGGTGGTTGTTGAGCGGAGTGGCGGAAAGAAGCATTACTTTCTTTTGTGTACCGGGCATCATTCCATCGCCCGTGCGCGGGGTTTTGCAGATACGCTGCAGTTCGTCATACCGTCCGGAGGTGTCGTTGCGGAAAGTGTGTGCCTCGTCGACAATAACCAAATCGAAATCTTCCGCCCCGATGTAATTGTCTTTTCCTTCCAGCACCTTGTGAAGACTGCCGTTGGTAAGGAAAGTGGTGTATCGTTTCAATCCGAAATCGCTGAATGTGTCTTGCCAGTTGTCTTTCACGGCAGGCGGGTAGATAACCAAGATATGGGTATATCGCCCGTTTTCTTCCACAAAGCGTTTGGCAATCATAGCAGCCACAATCGTCTTGCCTGTTCCAACCACATCGGCAAGAAAAAAGCCATTGTAGTTCTTAAGCATCTGAAAGCCCTGTATAGCCGCATCGTTCTGATACTTGAGCGACATATAGCCTTCGGGCATTGAGAGTGAGAAATTGTCCTCCACTTGGCTGCCGAAAGCATCAATCAGCACCTTGATAAATATCTCGTAGGGGGTAGGGAGTTGCTCCAGATGGGTACGTTTGCGTATGCGCTCAATATCCTCTGCCGTAATGGGAACGCCTTCGTTCCAGAGAGTCTCAAACTCGTTTTTGCAATAGGCTACATCGTCGTAGTCCTTCATTGACACATTCAGTTCGTAGCGCGGCGTCGGGGTGATGCCTAATCCCGAGTCGGAGATATTGGACGATCCCATAATCACCCACCCGTCAGTGCTGAGACCAAAATCCTTCGGCAAACAGAGATAGAACTTGGCATGCAGGTTCTTGGATTTGTGAATGCGCATCTGTACCCTGCCAGAAATAATGTCTTCGCACAGTTGCAGAATACCTTCTTCCACCTCTGCGGAATAGGCGGCATCACGCACATCTTGGATAAAATCTTTGGTGTATATCTGCTTTGCCTCTTCATCGCCCTCCAAGAACAGCATTGCCTGATTGTGTTTACGGAAGATATTGTCGATGTTGATACCTACCAATATCTTTATTTCCTGTGCACTGGTCAGTTCTTTTCTCAACTTGAAATAGCCGGACGAGCGGAAATAACCCACTACGGCAAGAAAGGTGTTGAAATTCGGCATACCCGCCACAATCCCTTTGAATTTGTCAAACAAGGTGTGCTGCGGGGTATTGTTGAAGAATTTGGTACTCATGGCGATTGTTTTGTTTCAGGGTGCAAAGATAATGATTTTTAAGGAAACGGGCAAATGTTTTTTGAGGGGGGAGAGATTAGGGATTAGGGATTAGGGATTAGGGGTTAGGGATTAGGGGTTAGAGATTAGGGGTTAGGGGTTAGGGATATGGAAATAGGCTAACAGAGCCTTATAGTTGTCTTGGGCGGTGAGGCAGGTGTCGCGCAGGAAACCGTTTGCCTGTCCCCAATGCTGTATGCCGCGGTAGTAGAACAAGCGTAGGTCTTCCGTTATGATGAACGGCACACAGGCAACATCGGCAGCAGCCAAGCACTGCCAAAACATCAACAAACGACCAATACGACCGTTGCCATCCTGGAACGGATGGATACGCTCGAACTGCACATGGAAATCCAAGATATTGTCAAACTCCGGCTTTTTAAGGGCATTATATTTTGCAAGCAAAGCCTTTATGTTTCTTCGTACATTCTCGGGCTGTACCGTTTCTCCTCCACCAACTTCGTTAGGCAGGCGTTTGTAGTCGCCTACTGCGAACCACGATTTGAGACTGTCGGAAGTATTGGTCTTGAGGAGCAGATGCAACTGCTTGATATGTGCCTCTGTTATCTTTTCGGTGGCATGGTCGATGATATAGTCGATGCAACGGAAATGGTTGACGGTTTCGATGATATCGTCAATGCGCGTATTCTCCGTTGTGATACCCAGGGTGTTTGTCTCAAAGATGTAGCGTGTTTGTTCCTTGGTGAGACGATTGCCCTCAATGTGGTTGGAACTATATGTGAGGTCAATCTGCGTGCGGTGATAGATACCGCCCTTAAGACGGCAGTTTTTCTCCTCCCGCAGGCGGGCAAGGAGGGGGGAGACTTTGATTTTGCCTTTGGCAGGAAGAGGAGCGTCAATCGGGATGTTCCACGTTTTGCCAGTAAGAAAAGCCCCTTCTATTTTGCCCGTAGCGCAGTAATTGCGGGCTGTGCGCTCGCTGATGCCATACTTTTCGGCGAACTGACTGACAGAGATGTATTCCATAAATATCGGCACGTTTGCTATCAAATACGCTGCAAAGATATTACTTTTTGCCGATATCGGCAAGTTTTTTTTTAGGGAAGACCTCCCCCGACCCCTCCATAGGAGGGGAGAGAGGGGTTAGGGATTAGGGGTTAGGGGTTAGGGATTAGGGGTTAGGGGTTAGGGATAGAGAAGGTGGAAGAGCATAGTGCGGACGGTGGAGAAGGGTGTGCGGCGGGAGCGGAGAAGGGGGAGGAGGGAAGAGAGGTTAGAGATTAGGGGATAGGGGGTAGAGGTTAGGGGATAGGGGGTAGAGACATTAGAGAGTAGAGGGGAGAGATTAGAGGGAAGAGACATTAGGGCATCGGGGAAGGGGATGCTGTCGAAGGCGGATTGGGAAAGGGGGCGATGGTGGCGGCAGGCGGCAGTGTGGGCTTGCCAGAGTGCCGTGAAATAGGTGCGGAGTGCGGGGACGGCAAGGAGCGTATCGACCGCGTGCCACGTGTCGCGGAAAGACAGGCGGGCACGCTGCTGGGAAGCGGTGGGATGCTGCTGCGGATTGGGATTGGTGAGGGCGACGCCGTAGGTCTTGCCCGTGGTGCGGTTGGCGCGGGTGTGGATACGGTCGGTGCGGGAAAGACGCCCCGAGATAGAGGCGATGTGGGATGAGGGGGTGATAGTGGACATAGGGGTTAGGGGGTAGAGATTAGGGATTAGGGATTAGGGATTAGGGGGTAGAGATTAGGGGTTAGGGATTAGGGGTTAAGTTTTTTAGTGCGGAGTTTGGTGGTGATAGCACTAAGCATTTTGCCAATCTCCTCCAACATACTCATAGCCTGCTCAATGTCCGCAGAAGACAGATACCCCACCCTCACACACAGCAAGAGTTGCGTCTCCAATTCCGCCCTTGAACCCTGTGCAATGGAAATAAAATGGGTGTACTCGGAAACAGAATGGCGAGTGTGCCCCTCTGCGATATTAGAGGGAATAGATACAGCACATCTGCGCATCTGGTCGGATAACGCATAGAGTTCCTCTTTCGGCAGTTGCCGAACAAGACGGTAAACAACCGCCGTAACATCCATGGCTTTTTGCCAAACAAGGAGTTGAGAGTAGGAGAACATAGGGGTTAGGGATTAGGGGTTAGAGATTAGGGGTTAGATAGAGGGTGTGGAAGATGTAGCCGTAGAGGGTGGTGATGGGTGGTTTGCGGCGGGAATCGTAGGTGGGGACCTCGTTGGAGGACAAAGGACGTTTGGAGGCAGGGTTGTGGCGCTTGGTATAAGCCGCGAACTCCTGCTCCCAGCGGGCGCGGCGGGCAGGGTCCGCCATCTCGGCACGGACACGCTGCGCCGTGGCACCGAAGAGAGAGGAATTGGACTTCTGCCTGTCGGAGTGCGGGGCGGTGTTCGGGTGCTTGATGACATAGGCGTGCGTGCGCCCGTTGCGGGTGCGGAAGACGATTTTGTCATCGGACGAAGTGCGACCACTGAGGGCTGCCAAAGGGTCGCTCAAGAGTATCTTTGCCATTGCTTCAAAGTATTTAGAAAGTATTCATATCTATCTGTTATGTATCGGTTATGTATCGGTTATCCTATACGCAGGTTGCGGGAAAGACAGGGCAAAGGTACGACAAAATTTGCAGGTGTGCAAATTTTGTTAGGGGGTAGGGGTTAGGGGTTAGAGGGTAGAGGGTAGAGGGTAGAGGGTAGAGGGTAGAGGGTAGAGAGTAGAGGGTAGAGAGTAGAGGGTAGAGAGTAGAGAGTAGAGAGGGCGCATAGTAAAAGTTCC
>DGIN01000101.1 GCA_002387325.1 Bacteroidales bacterium UBA4621
TTCGTTTTTTAACGAACTATTGACAAAGGAAATAGGCATAAAACTCAAACAAACGGTCGTATAAAATATGATGTGCAGGCGTATTTCCCTAATAGAAATATAACCAACAATTTTCATTTTTTTATTCCCTGCTTCTGCAATCAACGGCAAATATAAATCTAAAACTATACCGTCTGGTCGGAGATGCGGACGCCCCGTCTGCGGTCAAGTCGTCAGACTTGTTTGGTTTTTCGCTGTTCTTTAGATTTTATTAGACCCGCTTTTGTTGTCCCCAAATGGTATGCGAAAAGACTATGCTGACGCAAGTTCGATATAACCAAGTTCTACAAGACAAAACTTACAAACCTTGTCTTGCGATGCAGATGGTTTTATCCGTCCGGCAGGGCGGAAAGCAAAACTTTATCCCGTATCAATCCTTTTTGAAATAATGCCCGTAGTTGTGCAGAAAGCGTTCCACGGCTTGGGGCAAAGTACCATAGTATTCACCGCCGGAGGCGTTGGCATGTCCGCCGCCATTGAAAATATCACGGGCAAAGATATTCACCGGGCGATCCCCCTGCGAACGGAGCGAGATTTTGATTTTGGTTTTTTCTCCATTGTGCTGTTCCCGTTCAAAAGGCGTGGTTTTGTCCTCGCGCATAAAACAGGAATAGTAAACACCGCTTATCTGCAAAGGCAGATTGACAATCCCCTCCGCATCGCCCGACTGGAAATTAAAGCGATATAACTCTTTGCGCCCCAGATAGATAAGTGCCGTATGGTACTCCGGGTAGATACGCATTTTCTGATACAGACAATAGCCCATCAAGCGCATACGGTCGGCACTATAGTTGTTGAACACATTGTTATATACCGCATCTTTGTTAACTCCGAGCGACACCATCTGTCCGACTATCTCGTACATCTCCGGTTGGTTGGAATTGAACGAAAAATTCCCCGTATCGGTCATCATTCCCGTATAAAGACAAGTGGCGGTATCCACATTCAGTTGCTCTATCGGGAAAGCACATTCGCCCGCATTCATCGATTGAAATATGAACCGGTACACCAATTCGGACGCCGACGCACTATCTGGGTATGACATCATCACATCGGCAAACGATGCGGGGTGCAAATGGTGGTCGATCATTACTTTCGGACAAGACAGAGAAAGCAGTTTGTCCCCCAACGGACCGATGCGTTTAGGCTCGTTAAAATCGGTGCAAACAACCAAATCCGCTGTTTCCAAAAGCGGATCCGCTACGGCTTTTTGCGAGTCGTAAACAATCACCTCTTTGGCACCGGGCATCCACCTGAGAAACGATGGGAAAGCATTCGGCACAATCACACGCACATCGGTTTTGCCCGTTTGCTGCAAAAAATGAAGCATACCGAGACTGCTGCCCATAGCATCGCCATCGGGCGACAGGTGGGTCAGAATAACAATATGGTTTGCATTGTTTGCCAATGCATATGCTTGCGAAACTTGTTCTGCTGCCAGTTTGGGGTGTAACATAGATAATCTTGTATTTTCCGGCAAAGATACGCTTTTTTTTGTGTAATACAAAATAAATTCGTAACTTTGCACGCTTTATGTAGCGTGCCGGAGTAGGCGCAAAAGAGAAAATTTAACACATACCACGATTATATGAAAAAGACATTTTTCGCAGCGGCAGCCCTGATGGCGGCAATGACCATCAGCGCAGAAGACCGGGTACTGATGAACATTGACGGGAAACCCGTTATGGCATCGGAGTTTATGTACATCTATGAAAAAAACAACAAGGAAGCATCGCTCGACCCCAAAACAATGGACGAGTATCTGGATTTGTTTGTTAATTTCAAACTGAAAGTAGCCGAAGCACAAGCACAAGGCATTGATACAACAGCGGCTTTCAAAAAGGAATTAGCCGGCTATCGCGCACAAGCAACGCCCAAGTATATGCAGGACAACGAGGCGTTGGACAGCCTTGTCCGCCTCAGTTACGACCATATCTCGCGAGACCGTCGTGCCGCCCATATCGCTATCCAATGCCCCGCCGGCGCAGAAGAAACACAGGTAGAGGAAGCATTGGCAAAAATCAACGATGCACGTCTGCGTGTTACCACCGGCAAGGCTATCAAGAAAGGCCGCCGTATGGTACTGCAGAAACCCGAAGACTTCAGCGAAGTGGCACGCGAAGTATCAACCGACCCCAGCGTACAGGAAACCGGCGGAGAACTCGGTTGGATTACTCCCTTCCGCTATGTCTATTCGTTGGAAGAAGTAGTGTACAACACCCCTGTTGGCGAAGTGAGCGAGGTCTTCCGCAGCCCCTACGGTTTCCATATCGTCCTCGTTGAGGAGGAGCGACCGCACGAGGAAGTACACGCTTCGCATATTATGAAGATGGTGCCGCGCGGCAACGACTCAATCCGCTCCGTGATGAAGGGCATCATCGACTCTATCGCCCAAGTGGTGAATACCGGTAATTTTGCCGAACAGGCACGTACACTGTCAGACGACAAAGGTTCGGCTATGCGCGGCGGCGACCTCGGCTGGTTCGGAAAAGGTATGATGGTCAAACCTTTCGAGGACACGGCTTTCGGTATGGAACCCGGTACTATAAGCCTTCCTTTCCTGAGCGATTTCGGCTGGCATATCATCTACCTGCAGGGCCGCCGCGGCGTGCAACCATTGGACAGTATGTACCAGCAGATCCTTACGCAAGTGAAACGCGACGAGCGTGCCAAAGAGGCGGACAAATCGTTTATCCGAAAGACCCGTGCCGAGTACCAACTCGCTGACAGCCTGACCGATGCCGAGGTGCGTGCATACGCCGATGCTCATCTTGAGGACAAGTATGACGACCTGCGCCACCTTGTACAGGAGTACCACGACGGTATCCTCCTCTTTGATGTATCGCTGCGCGAAGTATGGGACAAAGCAGGCAAAGACACCGTCGGCTTGACCAATTTCTTCAACACCCACAAGAAAGACTATACTTGGGACGCACCCCGTTACAAAGGGTTTGTGGTCTATTGCAAAGACAAAAACACGATGAAAGCGGCGAAATCTATCATCAAAAACTCCGACAAAGACTCGGTGGAGAGTTATCTCAACCATCGCCTGAATCTCGACAGTGTAACGTATATCAAGTTCAACCATGGGCTGTGGGAGCAAGGGCAGAACCCCGCAGTCGATAAATACGGTTTCAAAGACAAAAAGGCAGAATATACCCCCTCGGAGGAGTTCCCGTACGTATTCTGCGTAGGCAAAGTGCTGAAAGCCCCCGAGGAATATACCGACGAGCGAGGCAAAGTTACCACCGACTACCAGGACTACCTCGAACAAGAATGGCTCAAAGCCCTCAAGGCTAAATACAAGGTGGTCATCAATACGGACGTCTTCAACCAACTGAAGAAATAACGTCCGCAGACATCTGCAAAAAATATACGATTGTTAAGATAGACATCGTATAGACTCTGTTATATCTCTGTCATAAAATTCGTTACCACCTCGTTAGGAGTGCGTTACCACCTCGTTACCACCTCCTACCTGCAAAAAATGTACGATTATTAAGAATGAAGCGTTTCGGCTGGCTCATAGCAATCATGGGAATTGTACTGCTCAATGTGGCAGTACATTTCTGCGTGGTGCGCTGGGATATGACCGACGACCACCGCTACAGCCTCAGCCAACCCACCAAGCAACTCCTCTCGAAATTGGAGCAACCCCTTGAGGTTACACTCTATCTCACAGGCGACCTCAACTCGGGATTCCGCCGACTGAAAACCGCTACCGGGGAAATGGTGGAGGAATTGGGCGTCTATGCCCGAGTGGATTGCCGTACATTCGATGCCGAAACGGAAAAAATACCCCCGCAACTCAACCCTATCATTATCCACGAGCGGCAAAAAGACGGCAAGACCGCACAGACTACCGTCTATCCGTACGCAGGCATACGCTACGGAAACCGCAGCACAGTCGTGTCGTTGCTGCAAAACAACCGCGGAATGTCGGGCGAGGAAAATCTGAATATCAGTATCGAAAACCTCGAATACGCTTTCGCCGAGGCTATCCACGGGCTGTTGCAAAACGAGGCTCCGCGCGTGGCATTCATCGAGGGACACGGCGAACTGCCCGAAGAAAACGTCTTCGACATCAGCACTTCGCTCAGCCGATATTTCCGGATAGATCGCGGTGTATTGGGCGACGACCCGCATATCCTTGACCCCTACAAAGTGGTCATCATCGCCGACCCGCAAGGCAGTTTCTCCGATACCGACAAGTATATCCTCGACCAGTACCTTATGCACGGCGGACGTATCCTGTGGGTACTCAACGGTGTGCGCTTCTCCAATCAGGTGCTTGCCGACGAGGGCTTTACGCCCGTACTGCCGTTGGACCTCAACCTAACGGATATGCTTTTCCGCTACGGCGTGCGTATCAATCCCGCATTGGTGCAGGACGTGCAGTGTCTACCCATACCGGTAAACGTATCGTCCGACCCGCAGAACCCCAACCTGCAACCTATGCCGTGGTACTATGCACCGCTGCTGCTCACCTCGCAGGTGTCGCCCATCACGCGCAATGTGGCACAGGTCAGTTGCACCTTTGCCTCGCCTATAGACATTGTCGGCGGAGAAGACGGCATACGCAAAGACGTTTTGTTGGCAACCTCCTCCGCCAGCCGGCTTATCGCCACGCCTGCCGAAGTGGATCTGACGGACATCAACCCCGATATGCAGACGTTCAAGTACCGGTTCATCCCCGTGGCGTTTGCTTTGGAAGGCGAATTTGAGTCGGTCTTTGCACATCGTATGCTTCCGGAAGCCATCAACACCCAAGAGGCAACGCTCGTCAAGAGTGTGCCTACCCGTCAGGTAGTAGTGGCGTCGGGCAGCATCATCCGCAACGAAGTACAGCAGGGACAAGCCCTGCCTGTAGGCTACGACCGCTATTCGGGTATGCAGTTCGGCAACCGTGATTTTCTTACCAACGCCGTTCTGTATCTCGCCGATGACGAAGGACTGATCGCCCTGCGCGAGAAAACGGTCGCTCTGCGCCTGCTCAACGACAAACGTGCGCACGACGAGCGTACCAAGATACAGATTATCACTATTGTAACACCCATTCTCTCATTGGCATTAGTGGGAATCATATCCCTGCTTGTGCGTCGTAGAAAATATGCAAGATAAAACTATGAAAAAACGATTCCTTATATTCGCTCTCTTGCTTGCGCAATGGGGTATTGCCACGGCACAGGAGTTGCTGCCCTACCCCGTTGATACCATCAACGGGAAAGAGGTCTATCGCTACGAGGTGGAGAAGAGCATCGGACTCTACCGTATCAGCGTTAATTTCAGTGTCAGCCAGGAAGATATTATCCGTTGGAATCCCCATCTCAAAGAAAGTGGTCTGCATTATGGTGAAACACTGTATATCCCCGTAGCAGGCAAGACCGTACCCGTAGTAAAACACTCGGTAGAACCGACCATTCTCGCAATATGTCCTGCCAAAGAACCCGAGAAAGCAGTTACAACCGCCCCCACAGAACAGGCACAACCTGTATCCGAACCCGTAACACTGCCCGCTAAAGACAGCAAACCGGTTCTGGTATTAGAGAAAGTGCATGAAGACACCATTCCTGCCGACACGCTGCATATACAAGCGGACTCGTCTTCGTTGCATATTGCCCTGATGCTACCGTTTCAGGCACGCAATACCAAGCGCGACAAGAATATGGACAGGTTTGTCGATTTCTACGAAGGTGTCCTGCTGGCTATGCAGGATATGCAGGACGACAGCACACATTTCGTATTGGACGTGTATGATACCGAAAAATCCGATTTGCGTGTACGCCAACTGATTGACAGCGGGCGTTTGGAGGACGTGGATGCCATACTCGGTTTGGCATATCCTATGCAACTGATGCAGGTAAGCGAATGGGCAAAAGAGAAACACGTACCCGTTCTGGTTCCGTTTGCGGATCATATCGAGGGAATTGAGACCAACCCGTATATCTTGCAGTTCAACCCCTCTCACAAACAGGAGGCGCAAGCGATGGCGGATTGGTTCGCACAGCACAAGCAGGAAATCAACTGCGTACTGATTGATGCCAAAGATGCGGATATACCGCAGAGTATCCGCCTCCTGCGCAAAGAGATTGCGGCACGCGGTATTCCGTCAACCACTGTTTCAATACGCAACATACTCAACGACTCGTTAGAAACGGCATTGCGCGAGGGGGTGGAAAACATCCTTATCTTCAACACCGAGAAATACAGCAATATCCAAGTGCTGATACCCCGTGTGCAGAAAGCGCAAGGCGACCACCAAGTAACCCTCTACAGCCAGTATTCATGGAGCAAAGAGAATATCCCGTTGCCGCAGATATACACCTCGGTCTTTAAGCAGAAAATCACTCAAGACACCCAATACGAGGAGCGTTTCCTGCATTATTTCGGACACGAACACGCCACCGACACCCCGCGTTTCGACTTGCTCGGATATGACCTGATGAGGGAATTGGTAGCCTGTCTGCAAGACACTGTATACCACGGCTTGCAATCAGATGTTCACTTTGAGCGTATCTCCGATGCAGGAGGACTTGTCAACACAAACATTGAAATACAACGTATCAACCCTTGAACAAAACGGCAAGACATATAGTCCCTGTAGCGTTATTATGCTTGTTGGCAGTCTCTGCAGCGGCACAGCCGCGCCTGCGTGTACCCGAAATGTATGTGGGTGTACAAGGGGGAGTTGTAGCCTCTACGGTTCAGTTCTCGCCCACGGTATCCGATATGTCGCCTGTCACGGAGGCTGTGGTTCTCGGCGGTAACGGCGGGTTGGTATTCCGCTATAGTGCACAGAAGTGCTGCGCCGTACAGGTGGAACTCAACTATATGCAACGCGGCTGGCGCGAAGCCAATGCCGATGGTGCATATATGCGGGCGTTGCATTATATCGAGTTGCCGTTTCTAATGCATATCTATTTCGGGAGCCAATCATTCCGCGGGTTTGTCAATCTCGGTCCGCAAATAGGTTACTGCGTCTATGACGATATGGGCAGCGGAGTGCGCCAGACGGAGTCTGTACACCAGTATGCGACATTGGACAAGGCGTTTGACTGGGGAGCCGCAGGCGGATTAGGTTTCTATTACCGCTCAAAAAAAGCGGGTCTCTACCAGTTGGAAGCACGTTTCAACTATAGTCTCGGCACAATCTTTGCAAGTTCAGCCACGGACTACTTTTCGCAGTCCAACTCAATGAATTTGAGTATCAACCTTGCATGGATGTGGGAGATACGCCCACGCAAACAGCAATCGCTCCCGTCAGGGTGGGTACCGATGAAAGCAGAGAAATAGGGATTAAGAATTAGGAATTAGGAATTAGGAATTAGAGAAAAAGATACAACTACTAAAACTACAATACAATGAAAACTAACTACGAGATTCGTTATGCAGCCAACCCTGTTGATGCCAAGAGTTACGACACGGAGCGTCTGCGCAAAGACTTTTTGATTGAGCGTGTATTCGCCCCCAACGAGGTGAATATGGTTTACTCAATGTATGACCGAATGGTGGTAGGCGGTGCAATGCCGATAGGCGAGGTACTGCCGTTGGAAGCGATTGATCCGCTCAAAGCCCCTTATTTTCTTACCCGCAGGGAGATGGGTATCTACAATGTGGGGCAAGGCATAGGTTTGGTACACGTGGACGGCAAGACGTTTGAACTCGGCTACAAAGAGGCACTCTATCTGGGGCGCGGCGACAGACAAGTATCATTTGAGTCGGCAGACAGCAACAGCCCTGCACTATTCTATTTCCTTTCGGCTACTGCACACACCACTTACCCCGACAAGAAAGTTACGAAAGCGGACGCCGTGGTAGCGCATATGGGCAGTCTTGAGATGTCCAACGAGCGCGATATCAACAAGATGATTGTCAATCAGGTGCTGCCGACCTGCCAACTGCAGATGGGTATGACCGAACTGGCACCGGGCAGCGTATGGAACACAATGCCGGCACATGTTCACAACCGCCGTATGGAAGCATATTTCTATTTCGAACTGCCGGAAGACCAGGCTATCTGCCACTTTATGGGTGAAGTAAACGAAACCCGCCATATCTGGATGCGCGGAAACCAAGCCGTTCTCTCGCCCGAGTGGTCGATTCATAGTGCTGCAGCCACCCACAACTATACATTTATCTGGGGTATGGCAGGCGAGAACCTGGATTACGGAGACCAGGACTTCAGCAAAATAACCGACTTAAAATAAAGTTTAACCGATAGTACAAAGAGGTGCTATCCTATAACCAAGATATAACTAACCACAAACAAAATCATACAACAATGAACAATCTTTTTTCTTTGGAAGGCAAGAACGCCTGGATTACAGGTGCGTCGTACGGCATTGGTTTCAACATTGCCAAAGCGTTTGTTGAGGCAGGTATCAAAAATATCATCTTCAACGACATCAACGAGGCGGCTCTTGAGCGCGGACTGAAGAACTACGCCGATGCGGGTATCACCAATGTCAAAGGCTATGTGTGCGATGTAACGAAAGAGGACGATGTAAAAGCCCTTGTAGAACAGATCCACAAAGAGGTAGGGCAGATTGATATTCTCGTAAACAACGCGGGTATCATCAAGCGTATTCCGATGCACGAGATGAAGCGTGCCGATTTTCAACAGGTGATTGACGTGGATTTGGTAGCACCATTTATTGTCAGTTCCGCCGTATTGCCTGAGATGATGGAACGCCGCGAGGGCAAGATTATCAATATCTGCTCTATGATGTCGGAACTGGGTCGCGAGACGGTCAGTGCATATGCCGCAGCCAAAGGCGGACTGAAGATGCTGACGCGCAACATCTGCTCCGAGTACGGATCATACAATATCCAGTGCAACGGTATCGGTCCGGGTTATATTGCAACCCCTCAAACGGCTCCGCTGCGTGAGATTCAGCCGGACGGCAGCCGTCATCCGTTTGACAAGTTTATCTGCGCCAAGACTCCTGCCGGTCGCTGGTTGGAGCCGAGCGAGTTGGGTGGTCCTGCCGTGTTCCTGGCTTCACACGCTTCGGACGCAGTGAACGGTCATATCCTCTATGTGGACGGCGGTATCCTTGCTTATATAGGGAAACAGCCGGAGTAATTTGTAATTGGTAATTAGTAATTTGTAATTATGAGGAAGTACCTCTATTTTATGGCATGTCTGTTTGTGTTGGCTGCTTGTCAGCCAACCGAGCAGGCTCGTGTCTATGGGCGTTATGTACCGGAGCGCAAAGACGATTTCGCATGGGAGAACGAGTATGCGGCTTTCCGTATGTACGGACCTGCTTTGCTGCCCGAGAACCCGTCCAACGGGGTGGATCTGTGGCTCAAGGCGACGCCGGAATTGGTGGTAGATAGTTTTTACTACCGCGAGCACGTTCTCGGTTTGCCCTACCATATCAACTACGGCAAAGGACTGGACTGCTACAAGGTGGCGCATACTGTCGGTTGCGGAGGATTGGCTATTGTGGCTGACAGCACGCTGTATGTAGGCGGTCCGTATTCTTCGTGGGAGATATTAGAGCAGACACCGGACAAGTTCGTATTCAAACTGACGTATGACAGTCTGTTGGTTTGCGACCAGATTATGGACGGCACTATTACTATCACAGCCGAGGCGGGGAAAATGCTCAACCGTGCCGATGTGGTAGTGAATTGCCGTACGAAGATACGCTTGCCGCAACTCTATGTGGGCGGTGGTATCTACCTGCACGACACGATTGACAACGTGATGCAATGTGCTAAATGCGGGGCTGTGGCTTATGCTGAAGACGCTTTGTCGGACAAGCAGGCTGCGCAGATGAACTTCGACTACAACGGTTCGACCTCGCAGGGACGTGATTATGTAGCCGTTATCACCCCCGGTGCTACCCGTCAGGAGATATTGGACGGCAGTCTGCTCTCGCTGCGCGAGTACCACGTAGGCGATACACTGACCTACTATTTCGGTGCATGCTGGAGCGAGTGGTCGGACGGCGAGAAGGCAATGCCAACCGACGAGAGTTGGTTTGAGGCGGTGCGCGATTTCGCCAAGACACTGAAATGATAAAATACATAAACAAAACGGTGGCATAAAAACAGCGTATCCTCTCGGTATCCACCCGACATCCACCTTACTTTTCTATACGGACGATACGGTGAATTTTATTTATGATTTTTATCAAATAAGCATATAATTATCCACGAATTAATCCTATAATACCACAGCAAGCAAAAGGAATTAATGGATAATTAATGGGGAATTATATGTTAATTAACGTCTAATTATACGATAATTAACGTTTATGACGTATTTAGTACTGCGTTTCTCTACGCTTGGCAATGTGGCGATGACGGTTCCCGTTATTGCATCGGTGAGCGCACTGCACCCCGATGATGAGTTTATCGTGGTGGCGAAGAAACGGTTGAGTGCTATGTACTACGGGCTGCCCAACGTACACTTTCACGAGGCGGAACTGACCTCAACAGGGAGTCTGTTGCGTCTTTACAAAGACTTGAAGCAGTACAAGATAGATGCGGTGGTTGACTTGCAAAAAGTGCCCCGCACGTGGTTGCTGCGAATGCTATTTCGTCTGCGTGGAAGCCGCACCTATAGTGTGGACTATGGGCGGTGGAAAAAGTTTCTCATCACGGTGTGCGGTTTGCGCCTGTCGCAGCCGCTACCTACTGAGTTTGAGCGTTACAGAGCCGCTTTTGGCAAAGCGGGGTTGGAGAGCGACGACCATTTCACCGCCTTGTCGGTAAACGAACCCGCCCGACAAGCGGTGGCGGAGCAGTTCGGCGAGAAACACGGCAAATGGATTGGCATTGCCCCTTTTGCCAAATCGAAATCGAATATGCTGCCATACAGGGTAACGAAAGAGGTGATAGCCCGCCTATCTTCGGAGCCCGAAACACGGCTGTTCCTGTTCGGAGCGGGACAGATAGAGTGCGAGATGCTCAGGCAGTGGGCAAGCGTTTTCCCCCGCACGACGAGTGTCGCCGGTCGGTTGCCGCTTGAGCAGGAGTTAGAACTGATGCGCCGTTTGGATTGTATGGTCTGTATGGACTCCGCCAACCAGCACCTCAGTTCGTTGGTCGGACTACGCGCCGTGAGTGTCTGGTGCGGCACCCATCCGAAATTAGGTTTTACGGGTTGGAAACAGGATACGAAAGATATTGTACAACTCGACCATATAGCCTGCCGCCCGTGTACGTGCCACGGGACAAATAGTTGCCGCTACCGCAATTTTGCGTGCAGAGATATAGATGCAGAACAAATTATAAAACGAATATATGAGTAAAATTATTTCATTGGCAAACCAGAAAGGTGGTGTAGGAAAGACCACGACGTCGATCAACCTTGCCGCCGCTTTAGCACAACAGAAAAAGAAAGTGCTTCTCGTGGACGCTGACCCGCAGGCCAACGCCTCCTCGGGCTTGGGCATTGAGATACGCGACCTCGAGAATACGATTTACGAGTGCCTGATCAACGGTATAGACCCGCATACGGCGGTTGTTCCGACATCGGTAGAGAACCTCTATTTGATACCGAGCCATATTGACCTTGTGGGCGCAGAGATAGAGATGCTCAATATAGACAACCGCGAGACGCTGCTCAAGAATATATTATCGCAGGTACGCGCAGAATACGATTATATCTTGATAGACTGCTCTCCGTCGTTGGGGTTGATTACCGTAAATGCTCTCACGGCAAGCGACAGCGTGATAATACCCGTACAATGTGAGTTCTTCGCCCTTGAGGGTATTGCCAAACTGCTCAATACGATCAAGATCATCAAATCGAAACTCAATCCGTCGTTGCAGATTGAGGGTTTCCTGCTGACGATGTACGACAACCGTTTGCGATTGAGCAACCAGGTGTACGAGGAGGTGAAACGCCACTTTGGCGACTTGGTTTTCAACTCCGTCATCTCGCGTAATGTCCGCCTGAGCGAAGCACCGAGTCACGGTATGTCGGTACTGGAATATGACCCGCAGAGCAAAGGCGCACAAAACTATGTATCATTGGCCAAGGAACTGATTCGCCGCCAACAATAATAAACAGAGCATTATGAAAAAGATGACAGGACTGGGGCGCGGTTTGGACGCCCTGATTGATACGACCCATGTGGATACCAACGGCGGGAGCAGCATCAGCGAGGTGGAACTGAGTAAGATAGTAGCCAACCCCGACCAGCCGCGTCGTAACTTCGACGAGGACGCCTTGGCGGAACTGGCGGACTCTATCCGCGAGCACGGCGTTATCTCGCCTATCACACTGCGCAAGAATGACGACGGTACCTATATGATTATTGCGGGCGAGCGTCGTTTCCGTGCATCAAAGATGGCGGGACTCAACTCCATTCCCGCCTATATCCGTACCGCCAAAGACGAGCAGGTGATGGAATGGGCATTAATTGAGAACATTCAGCGCGAGGATCTGGACGCTATCGAGATAGCCCTTGCTTATCAGCGGCTAATGGACGAGTACCAACTGACACAGGAGCGTATGTCGGAGCGTGTGGGCAAGAAACGCGCCACCGTGGCAAACTACCTGCGCCTGCTCAAACTGCCCGCCGAGATACAGATGGGTATCAAGGAGAAAAAGATTGATATGGGACATGCGCGTGCTATCCTCGGTTCGCAATCTACCGAGCAGCAACTGGATCTCTATCAGCGCATTCTCTCCGAGGGGCTGTCCGTGCGCAAGGTGGAACAGTTGGTCAGCGAGGACAAACCGCAGAAACCCGCCAAAGCAAAAGCCGCCAAGAAAGAGAGCAACCCGCAGTATCTGCAACTGGAACAGCAACTCGGTGAGGCTATCGGCAAAAAAGTGAAGATTGCAGACGGCAAACTGACCATATTCTTCAACGGAGAGGAAGACCTCTATTCCATATTGGAGCGTTTACATTGAAGCGTCTGCTGACCATATTGCTTGCCGTGGTTCCGTGCCTTGTATTGGCGCAGAACGATGTTATCTACCACACTCCCGACACAACATCCGCCGATGAGGAACAGTACCGCTATTATGTAGATTTGACGCGGCATCCCGATGCGCTCAAGGCGGTTTGGCTGGGGGCTATTATACCCGGCGCAGGTCAGATTTACAACGGCAGTTACTGGAAACTGCCCATTGTCTATGGCGGACTGATGGGCTGCGGTTACGCTATTTCGCTCAACCAGTCGCGGTACAACAGTTACAAGACCGCCTACCGCGACCTGTACAACGATGCACTGGCGGGATTGGTGACCAACGACCCTGCGAAGTCCTACAATGCCATTTTGCCGGAGGGCTATGACATTGACCGTCTCGGCGGTGTAAGCAAATACACCTCCACCCTCCAAAACTGGCAGAGCAACTATCGCCGCTATCGCGATTTGAGTATCGTAGCCACCATTGTTGTCTATGCCCTCTCGTTAGTAGATGCATACGTGGATGCCCAACTATTCGATTTTGATATTTCACCCGACCTCACACTCAATGTGAAACCGCAGATTTACTACGACCTGCAGCAACAGCGCAGTGCTGAGGTAAAATTAGCCATAACATTTTGAAAAAACACTTTCTATTCATATTGTGTGCGCTATGCACATGGGCGTATGCCGATGAAGCGGAACCTGCCTTGGAACCGGAATCACAGATAGCCGATTCGGTAGAGACTCTCCGCATTGACACTCTCGAGATAGATTCTATCGAGCAGATCATCGAGTCGATGGCAGACACGTTATCTTTGATCAACACGTTTTCACAACAATGGAGCGACACCTCTCTATCTGATATTGATTTCCGTATGATGGAGTGGGCTATGGGGTGGCTTGACACTACGGAGTGTGAGGCATACAAAGATACCATAGTTCTGCCGGATTCCGTCTATAAAGCCCGCTTACAGGCTCTGCCATGCGTAGTGGAACTGCCCTACAACCAGATAGTAAGGAATTTTATATTGCGCTATGTACAGCGCGGGCAGAAGCAAGTGGCACGTATGAAGCGTATGTCGGAGTATTACTTCCCAATTTTTGAGGAGGCGTTAGATCGATATGGGTTGCCCTACGAATTGGAACTGATGCCTGTCATTGAATCTGCTCTCAACCCGCAGGCACATTCCCACATGGGTGCAGCAGGACTATGGCAGTTTATGCCTGCTACGGGAAAACGCTACGGATTGGAAATCAATTCCCTGGTGGATGAACGTATGGATCCTGTCAAATCGACCGATGCGGCCTGCCGTTTTCTCAAAGCAATGTATGATGTGTTCCAAGATTGGAATCTTGCCATTGCCGCCTACAACTGCGGTTCAGGCAATGTCAGCAAAGCCATTCACCGTGCGGGAGGCAAACGCGATTTCTGGAGTATCTATCCCTATCTGCCCCGCGAAACACGCAGTTACCTGCCTATCTTCATAGCCGCCAACTACGCAATGAACTACAGTGATGTACACGGGATTTGTCCTGCTCCATTGGAAAAGATTATGCTCACCGATACTATCCGCACCACCCGCCGGCTGCACTTGGAACAGGTCTCTGCCAAATTGGATATTCCGATGGACGAACTGCGCCGTCTCAACCCGCAGTACGTGAGGGATATTTTGCCGGGAGGCACACCATACGCACTCTGTCTGCCCGCAGAAAAAACAGGGTTGTTCATTGAACGGCAAGACAGCATCTATGCCCACAAAGCAGACCAACTGATCAACAACCGGCGTGCCGAAATAGAGATGGCAAAGGTAACTGACATCTCCGGTGCATACCGTGTGAACGGTGTTACCTATTATACCATCAAAAACGGTGATACGCTCGGTGGTATTGCGAGAAAGTTCCGTTGTTCCGTGAAGCAACTCAAGGCGTGGAACGGATTGAAAAACGACAATATCCGTGCCGGACGCAAACTGAAAATATACAAGTAGGTGGTTGAGAAAACAACACATAACCAAGACAGCCCTTATGCTGCAGCAGACCGTTTCTACTCCATCCGCGAGGTGATGGAGCGGACTGGTTTGCCCGCTTCCACATTGCGCTATTGGGAGAGCCGGTTTCCGCAACTCGCCCCCCGCAAAGACGGACATGGCAACCGTTACTACAAACTGTCGGAGATTGAACTCATCGAACGCATCAAGTATATCCGCAATGAACTGAAAATCACGCGTATAGAGGCTATTCGGCACGAACTTACCACCAACCAAAAACAATCAGACAACAAGCAACGTGCCACTGCCATTCTGGAACGTTTACGCCAAGAACTCATTGACCTCCGTTCGATGATATAGCAGCCTATGAAACCATTCTGCAATTATCGTACCTGTATATAACCGTCTGCAAAAGGAGTAATCTAACTATCAATCAATAAGCCTATGCAAGAGCGACATAAAGACCATAACCGTTATTTCAACGAACAAGCCGAGTGTATGCGGCGGTTTGTCATCCCCTATATAGAGCGGCAACGTCCCGTTACCCCCACTATGCGCGTCTTGGAGATAGGCTGCGGCGAAGCGGGAAACCTGCTTCCATTTATGGATATGGGGTGCGAATGCGTGGGGATAGACATAGACCGGCCCAAGATAGACGTGGGCAAAACACGCTTTGCCGGACACCCCAACGCCACACATATCCACCTTGTATGTAACGATATCTACAAGGTACGTCCCGAAGATCTTGGGGAATTTGATCTTATTATACTCCGTGATGTGATTGAGCATATCCCCCATCAAGAGCAGTTCATGAACAATATGAAGCGTTTTATGAACGCTCATACCATCGTCTTCTTCGGTTTTCCCGTTTGGTGCAACCCCTTTGGCGGTCATCAGCAGGTTTGCCGCAACCGCTTCCTCTCGCACTTGCCTTGGTTGCACCTTCTCCCGCGCCCGATCTATCGCGGACTTCTCCGCTTGGGGCATGAGTCCGAAGGTACTATCAACGGACTTATGGATGTCAAGACCACAGGTATCAGTATCCAACGTTTCGAGCGGATTCTGCGCAACGAGCATTTCCATGTGTTGCAGCACACACACTATCTTATCAACCCGAACTACGAAATCAAGTTCGGTCTCCGCCCGCGCGTTGTTCCCTGCTGGCTGCAAATACCCTACATTTCCGACTTCTATACCACCGCAATGTATTATCTTGTGAGTTTGCAGGCATAACAATTTGCCCCTGCTGGTTGCATATATTGGAAATTTATCGTAACTTTGCAACTCATTTCGGCTATACATAAAAAATATGTCACTACAATGCGGTATCGTAGGGTTGCCCAACGTGGGCAAATCAACCCTTTTCAACTGCCTGAGCAATGCAAAGGCACAATCGGCAAATTTTCCATTTTGTACCATAGAACCCAATGTCGGCGTTATCACCGTACCTGATGAACGGCTGATCAAACTCGGCGAACTATGCAAACCGGAACGCGGGGTGATACCCACCACGGTGGAAATTGTGGACATCGCCGGATTGGTCAAAGGTGCCAGTCAGGGCGAAGGGCTTGGCAATAAATTTCTTGCCAACATCCGCGAGACCGATGCAATTATCCACGTGTTGCGCTGTTTCGACGATGAGAATGTGGTACACGTGGACGGCTCCGTTGATCCCGTCCGCGATAAGGAAATCATTGATGCCGAACTGCAACTCAAAGACTTGGAAACGGTGGAATCACGTATTCAGAAAACCGAAAAACAAGCCAAAGCGGGCGGAGACAAGCAGGCAAAAATTGCGCTGGAGGTACTGTACAAATACAAAGAAGCCCTTTCTGAAGGCAAAAACGCTCGTTCCGTAGAATTAGACAACAAAGAAGAGGAACTGGCTGCCAAAGAGATGTTCCTGCTTACCAACAAACCGGTGATGTACGTCTGCAACGTGGACGAAGCCTCGGCTGTGGATGGCAACAAGTATGTGGAGCAGGTCAAAGAAGCAGTAAAAAACGAGAATGCACAAGTGCTGGTGCTGGCTGCAAAGATTGAAAGCGAGATTGCCGAACTTGAGACTTACGAAGAACGCCGGATGTTTCTCGAAGAGATAGGTCTGAAAGAATCCGGTGTAAACCGCCTTGTCAAAGCCGCTTATGCATTGTTGAATCTGCGCACATTCCTGACCGCAGGTAGCGATGAGGTGCGTGCGTGGACATTCAAAGCCGGCAGCAAAGCCCCGCAATGTGCAGGAGTCATCCATACCGATTTTGAACGGGGGTTTATCCGTGCGGAAGTCATTAAGTACGATGATTTTATTGCGCTGGGCGGCGAAGCCGCTTGCCGTGCGGCAGGAAAACTCGGTATCGAGGGGAAAGACTATATCGTACAAGACGGCGATATTATGCATTTCTTGTTTAACGTATAAATTGTCATACTATGTTTGATTTTCTAAACACTTGGTTGCAAGCAGGCGGTTGGCTTGTGGCGGGCGCATTGATTGTGGTCGGTTTCGTCCTACTTATCTTGGGGGCGGACTGGCTTGTAGACGGCGCAAGCGGTATGGCAAAGCGTTTCCGTGTCAGCGACCTGGTTATCGGACTGACCATTGTGGCTATGGGAACGAGTATGCCTGAGTTTGTAGTCAATATGGTTTCGGTCAGCGAACATTCCACCGACCTTGCCATCACCAATATCGTAGGCAGTAATATCCTCAATGTTTTTCTGATTCTCGGCAGTACTGCCCTGCTCTACCCTATCAGTTCGCAAGTAACCAGCCGGAAAGTGGACATCCCGTTGGCGTGTCTTGCCGGCGTATGTGTGCTTGTATCCGGATTATGCTGCAACGGCATTATGCGGTGGGGCGGTATCGTGCTGCTGATGGTATTTGTGGCATATATAGTTTATACGCTGCGCCACGCCAAAGACTATGCCGACAACAATGACAATTTCAAACCTGTCAGTATCGGGAAAGCACTCGCTTTGATAGTACTCGGACTGATCGGTTTGATAATCGGAGGACAAATGATTGTCAAAAGTGCTGTACATATCGCCACGGAAGCAGGTGTTAGCGAGGCTATCATAGGTCTGACGATTGTGGCACTCGGCACCTCATTGCCGGAATTAGCCACTTCGCTTATGGCGGCAGCAAAGAAAAACTGTGATATTGCTCTCGGAAACGTCATCGGAAGCAATATATTCAATGTGTTCTTTATACTCGGTTGTAGCGCAACCATAGCACCGCTGCCCGCTTATAACGGATTTATCTTGGACAGCCTGATGGCGGCACTTGGCTGTTTTCTGGTATGGATATTCGTAATGACCAACAAGAAACACGAGATTCGTTGGTGGCATGGAGTGATTCTGTTGCTGATTTATGCCGTATATCTCGGATATCGATTGGTCACGGCATAAACATATAAAAACAGGGGAAAATAAATTTATTTTATCCCTAATTCATTGAGAACTTGACGGTTAAATGCGGTACGTTCTTTATCGCAGAACCAGCCCCACTTGTTAAAATAACGGCACATATTCACAATGTGAACCCACAGAAGGCGCATACTATGGTATGAGCCTTTTTTGTGGTTATGCACAATCGTAACGGCAGGATAATAAAGTGTCAGATAATCGCGGTGGATAGTACGGGTCAGATCAATATCTTCCGGATACATAAAGTACCGTTCATCAAACAAACGCGCTTTCAATGCCGCCTCTGTACGCAGCAGCATAAAGCAACCGCTCAGATAAGGGACATTCATCGGGCGGTCATATCCAGACGCACGCAGTTCATAGCGGGCATTGCGTCTCTTCGTCAGCAGATTGGGCAGAAATCGTCTGGCAAACACATCAAACGGCGTGGGAAGCAGTTTGCAGAGATATTGCGTCTCCCCTCTCGGATATACCACATGCGGCATCAACTGTCCTACCAAAGGCTGCACCTCCATAAAAGCACATAAAGTCTCTATGTCTTCCGCCCGCAATACTATATCCGAATTCAGCACAAGGTGATACTTTATACCGTCATAGACGCTTTCCCGCAGGGCTATATTATGCCCCCTGCCATATCCTATATTCTCTCCCGTAAAAACATACTCCACTTTCTCGATTGGCACCGGCTGCAAAACGGTCTCGTCCGCCTGCAACTCCGAATTATCCACCAAATATATTTTATGTATATATACAACGCGAAGCAACTCCTCTACCAGAGGAATTACTTCACCTGCCCAATCGGGATGATATAAGACGATGGACACATTCAGCATTACCACTACCGGAAACTATAACATCTCAGCCAACTCGCGCCGGCAGAACCATGCCGCCAGAAGAAGAACGAATACAAGTGTCGAAAGAATGGCTGTCCTGAACGGGTGAGGTCCCGTCTTTTTATACACAATAGTCGGTTCCGACAATGTAACAAAAGGTTTTCTCACCACCATCTGCCCTTGATAAATCACCTGCTGTCGGTGAAACGACTCGTATATCTGCCTGTACTTGTCAACATCGGCAGAATGAGTGCGCATCGCCTCTTTCAAATCGTTCTCCGCATGGACGGTAAGCGTGTCTATATGACAGAGTATGCTCTCTATTTTTTGTGTCTGGTAGCCCGTAATCAAGGCTTCCAATTGATTTTCCACATGCTTGGCAACCTGCGCACTCACCAACGGGTCTTGCGTTACCACATCTATCTTCACTATACCCGTACGCTTGTCATACGTACAGGTTATCTGGTGGCGCATTACATCCATAGTACCCGCCTGTCCTGGTGTCAGATATACGGCTTTATTCACTGTCGATGAAGCAGGTGTACCCTGAACCTGTCCCTTGAACAAGCGTATTATGCTGCCTTTTATGCGTTGAGAAAGCGGCTTGCGCATATAACGGTTGATATAATCCGAATAACTGCCGGCAAACTGCCCGTCCAACGTACTGACCTCGGCGGAACAAAGCGATTTGAGCAACTGGGACGAAGTAACCAAATCACTGTAACTGAATTCATTGATACTACTCTGCGTTTGAAACAGCCCCAGGTCATACTGCTCCGGACTGTTAATGGTCAGCATTCTGTCACCGTCAATCGCACGCTGGTTCTCTACTTTCAGACTCCAACTGCTCTGATAGGTCTTCGGAACACAAAACATAATAACGAGAACCAGCACAAAGCACACGGGTACAGACCAATAGAACAGTACACGGTGTGTTCGCAAGTGATGAGCCATCCGGCTATATAATGATGTAGTATTAGTATCTTGAGAATCCATAAAAGCAAGAAATGAATTAGACGGCGGAATGGTATTTCCGTAAAAATGTTGGTTGGTGTCGGTAAAAATAAGTCCAAAACTCACGTCTTGGACTTATTTTCGTGCAGCGTAGTAAAATTACTCTGCTGCGTTCTCTTGGGGAGCCTCTGCAGCGGCAGCCTCTTGAGCAGCCTCTACTGCAGCGGCAGCCAATGCATCAGCAGCCTCCTGGCGTTTCTTTGCCACTTCGGCAGCCTTAACCTTGTTGCTCTCCACTTCTTGTGCAAGCAAAGTCTTTGCTGCGGCTACTTTCTTGTCTGCCTCGGCTTGGCTGATCTTACCGTTCTTTGCATCTTTCTGAGCCTTCCAAGCGTCAAAACGCTTCTGAGCCTCTTCCTGACTGAATGCCCCTTTGGCCACACCGCCGTTCAAGTGCTTCATCAGCAACACACCCTCACCGGAGAGAATGTTACGCACGGTGTCTGTCGGCTCCGCACCTACATTCACCCAATACAATGCACGCTCAAAATTGAGAATTACTGCACTCGGATTGGTGTTCGGGTTGAAAGAACCGATACGTTCGATAATTTTGCCATCACGTGGCGAGCGGCTGTCTGCTACTACAATGTGGTAGAAAGCATAGTCTTTGTGACCATGACGAGCCAAACGAATCTTTGTTGCCATTTAGACTTTTGTTTTGTGGGCTACGACTACTCGAATCGCCTGCCCGGGTTAGAAAAATAAATAATTATTGCTCAACATTTACGAAAAGCGTGCAAAGTTACATAAAAAAATACAATCCTGCAAATATATTTCGCCTTTTCGTTGTTTTTCTGCCTTTTAGGGTGTTTGAACTCAGCGGAAGTAGTGCATAATCACGGTGCTATTATTTGCGAACGATCACCTATGAATTGGCAGCAAATGTCTCCTATGCCGCAAGTNNTAGAAAGGACGTAGAAAGGACGTAGAAAGAATTGGATTTTAAGCGGTGCATAAAGCCACTTTTTATGCACTATATGCACTGATTATGCATTTTTAGAATAGTATGATTATCACAGACCCGAAAATAGAACAACCCGTCCTGCACCTCGTGGGAGAAGAAGCCGACATACTCGGACTTGACTGCTACGTCATCGGCGGTTGGGTGCGCGACCTGTTACTCCGCCGCGAAAGCACCGACATCGACATCGTGGTAGTACACCGCGATGCCGCACAAGAAGAAAACACGGAACACAAAGAAGTAAGTATCGGTATCCGTCTGGCGGAAGCGGTAGCCAAACGTCTGGGCAAGGGCGCACACCTGAGTGTCTTCCGCACATACGGTACGGCACAAGTCAAAAAGCACGACCTCGAACTGGAGTTTGTTGGTGCCAGACGGGAGAGTTACCGCCACGACTCCCGCAATCCTGTTGTGGAAGACGGCACTCTGGAAGAAGACCAGAAACGTCGGGACTTCACCATCAATGCGCTGGCCATCTGCCTCAACAAAGAGCGGTACGGCGAACTGCTCGACCCTTTCGGCGGTATTCGGGATATGGAGCAGGGAATCATTCGTACCCCGCTCGACCCCGACATCACTTTCTCCGATGACCCGCTCCGTATGATGCGTGCCATCCGGTTTGCCACACAACTCGGCTTTTCGCTCAATCTCACCACTTTCGAAGCCATCGGACGCAACCGGGAGCGTATCCGTATCATCACCAGGGAGCGTATTGCGGACGAACTCAACAAGATTATGCTCTCACACCGCCCGTCCGTCGGGTGGCTGCTATTGGACAAAACAGGGCTTCTGCCTATTATTTTCCCCGAATTGGCAGCCCTCAAAGGCGTAGAAGTAAAAGAAGGAAAGGGGCATAAAGACGTATTCCTCCATACAATGCAGGTATTGGACAATGTGGCTCTGAAATCCGGCAACTTATGGCTCCGCTGGGCGGCACTCCTGCACGATATAGGCAAACCCCGCTCCAAAGCATGGAACCCGCAAACAGGCTGGACATTCCGCAACCACAACTACCTCGGAGCAAAGATGATACCGCGCATCTTCAGCCGTATGAAACTGCCGCAGAATGAGAAAATGGACTATGTAATCAAAATGGTGGACTTGCATATGCGTCCTATCAACCTCATCGAAGATACCGTTACCGACTCCGCCGTCCGCCGTCTGCTCTTTGAAGCGGGCGATGACATCGACGACCTGATGCTCCTCTGCGATGCCGACATCACTTCCCGCAATGCCGACAAAGTCGCACGCTTCCACCGCAATTATGAATTGGTGCGGCGGAAAATGGTCGAACTGGAAGAGCGGGACCGTATCCGCAATTTCCAACCTCCTGTGCGCGGCGAGGAAATTATGCAACTGCTCAACCTCCCGCCGTGTGCCACTGTGGGCGAACTTAAATCCGCCATCAAAGACGCTATCCTTGACGGAATCATACCCAACGACTATGATGCCGCCAAAACCTACCTGCTCCAATTAGCCAAAGAAAAAGGACTGATGAACAATGCATAATGCATTATACACAATTGCACATAATGCATAATGTACATAGTGAGTAAGTAAGGGCTTTCTCGTAAACATCCGCCCGTCTTCTATACAATAAATCCCTCGCTCCTTATCGGAACGAGGGATTTACCACTATTACATTTTTACACTTTATTGTGCAGGACTCATAACCACCTCGAACATATTGCCGGCATTCACCAAGTCTCGCAACGTGCTTTGTACCGTTTCGGCGGTAATGGCATTAACCGCATTCCGGTAATCGGCAATATAGTTGAGATTATAGGTATAATACAAATAGAGGACGCTCAACCAGTAACTGTTCTTTTCAATGTCCTCCTCATAATCTTTGAGCATCGACTGTTTTTCCTTTGCCAAGTCAACTGCAAGAGGACCGTTCTGGATAATGGTATCCACTTCCTCATGGATAATCTTCATCAGTTTCTCCTGTTTGGCAGGATCGGTATCAAACTGCATTATCAACCTTGCACGCGATACAGGGCGCATATCCACTGTACCGTAACAGCCTACACCATACGAACCGCCTTCACGTTCACGGATAGACTCAAGATAACGGGTGGAAAGAATACGCCCGATCATCTCCATATTCAATTCGTTACCTAATGTATAAGGCATATTGTATGAAGTGTACTGGATACGGTTGGAAGCAGTATTCGTCTCCATCTCGCGGCTGAAATAGTTTTTCTGAATACCCTGCGGAGTGCGTACACCGTTATCATGGAACGATTCACGCTGCTTCTTCGTCTTCATACCGCCAAGCCACTGGCAAATCAGTTTCTGTGTAGCCTTGTCGGACGGATCGATATTCCCCACAAAAACAAATGTAAAGTCTGCCGGATTGGCAAAACGGGTCTTGTAAATCTCAAGAGCCTTGTCCAACGATACCTTGTCCAGTGTCTCTACATTCCAAAGCGTGGTACGTTCCGAGTGGTCATCACTCATCACCAGCACAGAGTCCCCAAACACAGCCTTCGGGTTCTTGTCTTTGTTAATCAATTGGTTATGCAACAAACTAATAAGCGTTTGATAAGCCTCTTTGTCATAACGCGGTGCAGTGAACTGCAGATAAATGAGTTGGAGCATCGTCTCCAAATCTTTTACCGACGAAGAACCGCTCATAGTCTCGGAGTATGCATTGATGGATGCCTCAGTGCTGACGTTTTTACCCGCAAGTGCTTTTTGCAAATCGGTACGCGAGAAATCGCCCAACCCCATAAAACTTACCACATCGGCAGCCAAAGCCGCTGAAGGCAAATCTTCGGTTGCCACCAAAGAGATTCCTCCCTGGGAGAAAGCATTGAGCAGTATCTCGTCCTGCTTGAAAGTAGTCGGTTTAATCACCACTCTCACGCCGTTGGAGAGTGTCCACTCGGTAGTACCCAGTTCGGCATTGGCAGTAGTCTTTTTTATTCTTCCTGCACGCGGTGCCTTCTTTACCAACTCGGTATTGACCACCTCTTCTTTCGGAGCCTCAATCTCCATCTCGCTCACCTCTTTGAGCATAGAAAGAATAGTCTCTTCCGACGGGATATTGACACCCTCTTTATTCGGTCCCGTAATGGCTACGGTCGGCTTGTCATCAACATACTGCTTTGCCACTGCGTTCACACTCGCCACATCTATCATCGGCAACATCTGTTTCGCAAAATTATATTCCCACTCGATACCCGGCATAGGTTCGTGGTCCTCGAAATTGCGGATACACTCGCGGGCAATGGCAATGTTCTTGCGGTTGTTGCGCTCGTTGTATGCTGTCTCCATACTCTTCAGATATTCGGTTTTCACACGCTCCAACTCCGCATTGGTGAAACCGTAACGGTGCATTTTCTCTATTTGGACAAGCAGGTCTTTGAGAGCCTCTGTCTCGCGCCCCTCTTTAGGAATGGTAACGCCCACAAAAGCGTCTTTGAGTTTCACTATTTCGCCATAGTAGCACCCCGCACCCATAAAGGAAGCATTCGGGTCAAGCGACAACTCTTCAAAACGGTTGTCCAACATATCGATGATAAGGTTGTTCACCACCAACTGCATATAGGCAGGAACCGTGTTCTGATACTCTGCCGGAATCTGCGGGTGCTTGTATTCCAATTCAATACGTGTCCCTTGTGCCTCCGGGTCAAGCGCGATGGCAATCAGTGGAGCGGTGTTGTCCTCTACGGTATAAAGCGGACGCTCACCGCGGTTCTTGCGTGCAGGCACGTCTGCCCACAGAGCCTTTATTTTCTGTTCAATCCGATCCACATCAATATCGCCCACCACGATGATTGCCTGATTGTCGGGACCGTACCACTTGTGATAATAAGCACGCAGAGCATCATAAGCAAAATTATTGATAACTGCGGTATCACCAATCACATCACGCTTGGCGTATTGGCTTCCGGGATATTTCTTGGCACGTATTTCTTTCCACAAACGGCGGTCGGCTGTGCGCCCCGTGCGCCACTCTTCACGGATAACGCCGCGCTCGGCATCTATCTCATCGCCGTCGAGTGTTAATCCGCACGCCCAATCGTGCATAACAAGCAACGCCGTGTCAATGATACCCTCACGGTAAGTAGGCACATCTGACAGACGGTACACCGTCTCGTCAATAGAGGTGTAAGCATTGATGTTTCCGCCGAAATTCACGCCGATCGACTCAAAGTACTCAATGATACCCTTGCCCGGAAAGTGCTGTGTGCCGTTAAACGCCATATGCTCCAGGAAGTGAGCCAAGCCATTCTGGTCATCCTCCTCCAAAACGGCTCCCACTGCCTGCGCTATATGAAACTCGCAACGCTGTTTGGGTTGTTCATTGTGGCATATATAATAGGTCAATCCGTTATCCAACTGCCCGTAACGTACATTCGGGTCGCGTTGTAGCGGTTCGGGCTGTTGCGCAGCAACCATAAGTGTTGCTGCAAGCAACGCAATACTAAGCATTAGTTTTTTCATTGTCGGTTGTATTTGTAGTGTTTTTTTGTTCTGTCTCCTGTTCCTGTTGTTTCTCGTTCTCCTCTATGATTTCATCGCCGCGGCTTTTCCAAGGACGAGGACCGAGTATCCGCTCGACATCTTCCGAAGTAATAACCTCTTTCTCTATCAGCAGTTGCGCCATACGGTGATGTCCCTCGGCATTCTCCTCCAAGATTTTACGCGCCCGTGCCATCTGTTCTGCAATAATGGCGGCAGTCTCTTTGTCTATCAGTTCTGCCGTTTTTTCAGAATAGGGTTTGGCAAAGCCATAGTCGTAGCGACCTGTAGAGTCGTAGAAACTGACATCTTTCAGTTTGTTGCTCATACCATAGTACGCCACCATTGCATATGCCTGTTTGGTGGCACGTTCCAAGTCATTGAGAGCTCCCGTTGATTCTTGGTGGAGGAACAGTTGCTCGGCTGCACGTCCGCCCAACAACGAACAGAGATCGTCAAGGATATGCTCCTTATTGGTCAACTGCCGTTCCTCCGGGAGATACCATGCGGCCCCGAGTGCTGCGCCGCGTGGTACAATCGTTACTTTCACCAACGGGTTCGCCCAACGGAGCATCCATGAAATAGTGGCGTGCCCTGCCTCGTGGAATGCGATAGACCGTTTTTCTTCTTCCGTCAGGATCTTGGTCTTGCGTTCCAAGCCGCCCACAATACGGTCCACGGCATCCATAAAGTCCTGTCTGCCAACTCTCTTATGGTCATTGCGGGCGGCAATAAGTGCCGCTTCGTTGCATACATTGGCTATGTCCGCCCCCGAGAAACCGGGAGTCTGCTTTGCCAAGAAATCGACATCCACGGTATCATCTTTCTTGATAGGACGCAGATGCACCTCAAAAATCTCTTTGCGTTCCTGCAAGTCGGGCAGTTCTACATGTATCTGACGATCAAAGCGCCCTGCACGCAGCAAGGCGGGGTCTAACACATCGGCGCGGTTGGTTGCCGCCAGAATGATTACGCCCGAATTCGTGCCGAAGCCGTCCATCTCGGTAAGCAACTGGTTAAGCGTGGATTCCCGTTCATCGTTGCCGCCTGTCATCACGTTCTTGCCGCGTGCACGACCGATAGCGTCTATCTCGTCTATGAAGATGATAGCCGGTGCTTTCTCCTTGGCTTGGCGGAACAGGTCTCGTACACGGCTGGCACCCACTCCCACAAACATCTCTACGAAATCGCTACCCGACATGGAGAAGAACGGTACATCGGCTTCTCCCGCCACGGCTTTCGCCAACAAGGTTTTGCCCGTACCTGGAGGTCCTACGAGCAATGCCCCCTTAGGTATTTTGCCGCCGAGGTCGGTATATTTCTTCGGGTTCTTCAAAAAAGCGACTATTTCCTGTACCTCCTGTTTGGCGCCGCTCAGTCCCGCCACATCCTTGAAAGTAACCTTGTCTTTGTTCTCCTTGTCAAACACTTGTGCCTTGGCTTTTCCGACACTGAATATGCCGCCACCTGCTGCCGCGCCGCCTATACCGCGGCTCATCCACACAAAGAACAGGACCAGCAACAGAATCGGCAGAGCGTTTACAAGAATGATATACCAATAGTTCTTCGACTGTTTGTAGCGCACGTCTATCAACGGTTTTCCCGCCTCTTTGCGATCGGTGTTCACCTTGTCAATATACTTGGCGAACTCCTCCACTCCCGGTATCTGCGCTGTCAGTTTTCCATCCGCCTGTTCACCTTTTGCCTGCTCGCCGAACACCACCACATAACTTGTCGGACGAATGGTGGCTTCCACGTGATTATCGTCATACACCACCATCTCTTTGACCGCATCATTCTCTATGTATGATGTCAGTTGGGTATAACTCAACCCTTTTTGCGACTCTGTGTCTCCGTCTCCGAACAGGAATACCGCCATTAACAAAAACGCCAATGTGTATAACAGCCAACTTACCCAACGGAAACGTGGTCTCCTCGGGTTATTCTGCCCATCCGGTCCCATACCGTTTGGTGCGTTCTGATCCTTTTTACTCATTCAAAATCCTTTTATTCTTCCGGTAATTCAGTTACTTTTCCGTCAGCCCACAAATGCTCGATATCATAGTATTCACGGGGTTCACGCTGCATAATATGGACAAATACCGTGCCATAATCCATGGCAATCCACTCTGCATTCTCCTGCCCTGCTACGGTCAGAGGGTGTACGTGGGTGGCAGTTCGGACAAAATCATCCACCTCGTCCGCAATGGCACTCACCTGCGTGGCACTGGAGCCTTCCGCAATGACCATATATTCAACGGGAGCCTCCTTTATTTTGCGAAGGTCAATGGTTACGATGTGTTGCCCCTTACGGTTGCGGATACCTTCGACTATGGTCTCCACAAGTTTTTTTGTAGATATTTCTTTCATAGAACAGTATTGAAATTACATTTTCGGATATTTGGCGACAAAGTTACTATTTTTTTTCGGAATATACAACTCCGATGCACTCTTACCCCTAATATACAATATGCGCGATGCATAAAGTGCATAAAAAGG
>DGIN01000099.1 GCA_002387325.1 Bacteroidales bacterium UBA4621
TTCGTTTTTTAACGAACTATTGTGAATCTGTATGTTGATTTTATTCTCGTCTGCCGAAATTTGGCATTATCAAGTTGTACCTTTGCACCGTAATAAAAAAATAACCGGTAAGTTTCTGTTAACGGGTATTGCGGATATGCATAAAAAAGCGTACCTTTGTCAAGAGACTTCCATAACACCATAATACTTTGATTATTATGCCAAAACAAAACTCGTCTGTATTGTTCAACCGGTATATCTGGTTGATAGACTTGATTTACTCGTCGGGACATATCACTCGCGAGGAAATTGACCGGCGCTGGAGCCGGGCAGCACTCAATTTCGACCACGAAAGTATGATACCCGAACGCACCTTTCATCGGTACAAAGAAGCAATACAGGAATGGTTTCAGATAGACATTCGTTACAACAAATCGCAGGGGTATTACATCGAGAATACCGGTGATATTCTGCACGATGAGTTGCGCAAATGGCTTGTCAGCACATTCGCGGTAGAGAATTTGCTAAGCGAAAGCAGCGGACTGAAAAAGCGTATTCTGCTGGAGGATATTCCTTCCGGACAACAGCACCTTACACCCGTTATTGAAGCGATGCGCGATGGAATGAAAGTGCGCATTGAATATCAAAGTTTTCATAGCGGAAAAGCCTGTATCTTTACTCTCGCCCCCTATTGTGTACGGGTGTTCAGACAACGGTGGTACGTACTCGGAACATCAGAAAAAGGAAAAGAAGTACGCCTGTACGGATTGGACAGGGTGCTTTCCGTTGAGCGGACGGATATACCTTTCACACTGCCCGGCAATTTTGACGCAGAAGCGTTCTTTGCCAACGGATACGGGGTTACGGTGGACAACCGGAAACCGGAGATAGTGCGTATTTCCGTTGATGCCTACCAGGCCAACTATCTGCGGTCGCTACCGCTCCACAAGTCACAAGAAGAAATGGAGCGAAACGATGATTATGCAATCTTCCGGTATTTTATCGTACCTACGTATGAATTTGAAAAAGAATTGCTGTCGTATGGAGGAGCACTTGAAGTACTGTCCCCAAAGTGGCTGCGCGATTATATGAAACAGGAAGTAACAACAATGAACAATATATACAACGGACAAACTTATGAATAACTTTGTTGCCATAGATTTTGAGACCGCCAACGGAAAACGGTCGAGTGTATGCAGCGTAGGCGTAGTGCTCGTGCATAACGGAGAAATAGCCGGCACTTTCTATTCACTTATACACCCTGCACCCAACTACTATGCACCTTTTTGTCAGGAAGTACACGGACTGGGGTACGATGATACCGATGATGCACCCGATTTTCCCGAAGTGTGGGAACAGGTGAAGATGAAAATACGAAACGAGTTCCCCCGTATTCCGCTTGATGTGCTGCCATTTGTGGCACACAATGCCTGTTTCGATGAGGGGTGTCTTCGGGCTGTCTTTGCCGCTTACGAAATCCAATACCCTGAATACTTGTTTATGGATACGCTCTGCGCCTCACGGCAGCATTTCGGAAACAGTATTCCTAACCACCAACTGCAAACTGTGGCTGCCGCCTGCGGGTATGACTTGACGCAACACCACCATGCCCTTGCCGATGCCGAAGCATGCGCACGAATTGCAATGGCGATACTATGATTATGACAACAGAAAAGATACCTACGCAAATATACAAACGATACCCCTCATAAAAAAACAGGTGTCGTGTGTGTATTGCAACTGGTTTTAGAAGCCAAAAGAGAACCCGACCACTGCGGTAAAATTACGACCTTGATAATACACGGGACAGAACTTGTTGAGGTAATACTGTGCTGTGCACTTGGCTCCCGCATCTTCGCTGCTGATTGACTGCTCAAGATTATCATACCCGCGAGCATTATTGTAGGTCAGATTCACACACAGATACATATTCGGGTGTACCTCATAAATCCCATCCAATGCCACTTCGTCATTGCGATAAATGGCTCTGTCAAAAGGCTTCTGCGAAATGGTTTGGCTGATACCGCCATCCTTTCCTCCTCTTCGCAAATAGGCATACGAATTATATTTTGTATCGTTGGTATAACTGAGTTTCAACCGCATTCCGCGTATCGGACGATACGCCAACTCTACATATATCGATTGCGCATTATCCCCCATATAATGCCCCATATTGTAGCCGTTGCTTGCCCATGTCAGCACATTAATCGAATGGGTGTAACACGCTATATAAGAGCGCATAAACTCCCCCTTCACACTCAAGCCCCTCAGTGGCCACCCCGACCAGTTGAATCCAACCAAATAAGAAAAAAGATTGTTCTCTGGATCGGATTTCTTCAATCGCGACAACTTGAACTCGTCCACATACAGCGAAGTGTACAGTTGGATATGATTCCAAGGGCGTACCGACAGCGAACCGAACAATTGTGAATTTTGATTTTCCACGTTCCTCAGCCCTTTGGTAAGCAAATGGTCAAGCGACTTATAGAAAGCAACGGGAATGAAATATGCTGCCTGCACATTGCGTTCGGCATATACTATTGAGTTTCCAAACGAGAACGAAACATACTTCACAGGCGTAAAAGTGAACATATTCGCTGCCATAAACTTGTTGGCTGGGCGATAATGCCGGTATGTCCCGCCTGTGGTAGTGTTTTCTGTATAGTAGTTGGTCGAATCCAACACATTGGACACAAGCCACGCATGGAAATAGTCAAACTGAAACCACGGGCAGGGCGTGAGTTGGAGCGATAGCATCGGCACAGCGGGATTGCGCCCCGAAAGAATATTCGAGCAGTGGTAACTGTCCCCCCAACGGATATTCTCCCGCTGCAATGCAATGCTTCCCCACCACGAATAGAGCGAAATCCCGCCTTTGGAATCCGAGAAATCGCCTCCGTAGTTCGCCTCCTTATACTCCACTCCTGCGAGGTTGTTGAGATACCCGGGCTTGGTAATTTTCGCTCCGTCTTTTTTGGCTTCATCGTTGGCAAAATACTTGTCGCGCAATGCCACTGTACCATTGTAAGACACATCACGCAACGATCCCCACACACTCACGTGGTGTGCTATATCCATCTTCAAATCCGCTCCCCACCAACGTTTGATAATCGCTCCTTTCTGCGAGCCGTACAACTCCATTCCTAATATGGGCTCTATCGACATCTTAAAAAGTTTATTCTTCGTCAGGTACGAGAATTGCGGATTGGCTAACGAAAGATTGAACGTGCGCCTGTCGGTGTACTGTACAAAATTGTTGGAAACAGTATCTCTTTCGAGTGCAAAGACATTAAGATAAAACGCCAAATCTTTCTTCTGCCGGCGATTGAGCAGGCTGTCCGCTTTCTGCACCTCCACAAGCATATCCGACACCTGCTTACGCGTATAGGGGCGTACAGCCGTTTGGTGTGTAATAACACCGTCCGTAATCAGTTCGTCTATATAGTCATATACCTCCGTGTACTGCAACGGGACAGGTATCGCCTGTGCTACGGCATATTGCCTGCCTATGAAACACAGACATAGGCACAACAGCACAACGCCTGCCCGACGAAATGTACCATTGTGCCGACTATTTGTATTCCAATCCATACAGGTGGGCTGTCCTCCACTGAAAACTGTCCTTATTTATTCTTGTTGTAGCGCGTATTGAGTGCCTCTACCACATCTGCTGTTATATCATACCCATCTGCGGCCTGGAGGATATTGTCCTTGCCTGCATTGGCAAAAATCATCTGATAACGCCCGTCGGCATTATACTCAAGTAGGAAACTGTTAATCGTATCCGCCAACTGCATATTCAGTTTTTGGTTCTCTACCATAATATCGTTGGTCAGTTTGGCCTCAAGGTCTTGCAAGTCCTGCTGTTTTTTGAGCAACTCTTGTTGTTTCTGCTCTGCGCGGTCGCGGCTCATAAACGCACCATTCTCCAACTTGCGCTGGAAATCAGCCATTTCGCTCTGAAAAGTACGTGCTTTCGTGTTCAGTTTCAAACGCGCATCCTCCTGTTTGGTCATCAGTTTATCCGATGCCTCGATGGCAAACTGATATTGTGTCAGTACCGAATCAAGGTTGAGATATGCAATCGGCATTTTGCCCTCTGCCACAGGTACGGCTTCTTCCGTTGCCGTATTGGCAGCGGGTTTCTGCGTAAAGAATAGTACAAACAAGGCTATTACGGCAACTGCCAGAATAGAATCTACTGCAATCTGTGTTTTGTTCATAAGTCTATATGTTTTTTACATTTATTTTCTTCGTTTCGGCTCTGCGTGCATCGCGGTCTTGCGAAGTGGCGCAATGAATCCCCCTTTCGCGCATCCGCTTGTTTTCACTGATATGCTGGCTTGAGAAACGACCGTTCTTCTTGAGAATGATACGTATGCACAGCAATGCAAACGACAACCCTGTCAACAAGATGACTATCAGTAGCTGTTTCATAAAAATACACACTCTTGAGCGTACAAAGGTACAAATAAATTTACATATACAAAAACATCGGGCACGTTTTGTGTATTTTTGAACGAAAAAACTCCCTTTCATTATATATATGGCGGCGCATACTTGTACGTGCAGTTTTTTTTTTGTACCTTTGCGTGTTATTTATGGGCGGTGTCCTGACACACAAAAAAAATACTACTATGGCAACAACACAGCAACAACAAACCGGCACTTTGTACAATGCACTGACTGCTGGAAGCAAAATAATCGGCACTATCGTTGCGGATTCTGACATTCGTATTGACGGCATCGTAGAGGGCGATTTGCAATGTACGGGAAAAGTCGTTATCGGCGAACAAGGAAGCCTCAAAGGAACCGTCATTTGTCAAAATGCGGAAATTATGGGTAGGTTGGAAGGCAAAATCACAGTGGAACATACACTCGCACTACGCGCCACAAGCAACATCAAAGGCGAGGTTGCTACAGCCACCCTCATCGTAGAACCCAATGCGGTCTTCAACGGCACCTGCTCTATGAACACCAAATAATCCCCCTACCCTCTAACTTCTAATCTCTAACCTCTAAAAGCATACCACTATGATTATCAAGCCTTTTCGCGGAATCCGCCCGCCTAAAACTCTCGTTGAGAAAGTAAGCAGTCGCCCGTACGATGTCCTCGATTCGGAAGAAGCACGCCGTGAGGCGGAAGGCAATCCGATGTCGCTCTACCACATCATCAAGCCCGAAATCAACTTTCCACAGGGTACTGACGAACACGACCCGAAAGTATATGCCGATGCCGCCGCACATTTCCGCAAATTCCGCCAAAAAGGTTGGCTGGTACAGGACCCGCAGGACAAATACTATGTCTATGCGCAGACAATGAACGGACGCACTCAGTATGGTTTGGTGGTGGCTGCGTGGGTGGAGGACTATATGGAAGGACGTATCAAAAAGCACGAACTCACCCGCAAAGACAAAGAGGAAGACCGTATGAAGCATGTGCGCGTGAACAACGCCAACATCGAACCGGTGTTCTTCGCCTACCCTCATCGCGATGACCTCGACCAAATCATCGCTTCCGTTACGGCAACCGAACCCGAATACGATTTTGTGGCGGCTCCCGAAGGTTTCCGCCATACGTTCTGGGTAATCAACGACCCCGCCACAATAGAACGTATCACACAGATATTCAAAGAAATACCTGCTATGTACATTGCCGACGGACATCACCGCTCCGCAGCGGCTGCCCTCGTAGGAAATGAGAAAAAACTCCAAAATCCACACCATACCGGCAAAGAAGAGTACAACTATTTCCTGGCTGTTTGCTTCCCCGACAACCAACTGAATATCATCGACTACAACCGGGTCGTAAAAGACTTGAACGGACTGACCGACGAACAGTTCTTGGAGGCTTTGAAAGACGATTTCGAGGTGGAGAAAAAGGGCAAAGAGATTTACAAGCCGCAGCACCTGCACAATTTCTCGCTCTATCTGTCCGGAGAATGGTACAGCCTCACTGCCAAACCCGGTCGATACAACGACCAAGACCCGATAGGCGTTCTTGATGTAACCATATCAAGCAACCTCATACTTGACAAGATTCTCGGTATCAAAGACCTGCGCACCGACAAACGCATCGATTTCGTAGGCGGTATACGCGGCCTCGGCGAACTCAAACGCCGTGTCGATTCGGGCGAGATGAAAATGGCACTAGCCCTCTACCCCGTTACTATGCAGCAGATTATCAATATCGCCGACTCGGGCAACATCATGCCGCCCAAGACCACATGGTTCGAACCCAAACTGCGCAGCGGTCTCGTCATACACGAACTCGTCTGACTTCCATCGGGGACGCGGACGCCATAGCCCGCGGTCTCTTTGGGGAACTCCGCTAATGGTCGTTAATGGGTCGTTAATTCTCTCCATTAAAAGCCATTAAATATCCATCAAAAGCACGGCTTGCTTTATTAAAAACAATAAGTAAAACAAGGCCTGCAAAGTAATAGAAAAGCAAGGTGGATGCAAGGAGGATGGTTATAGGATAGAAGGATGTTGGAAGGTACTTGTTTTTATAAAGAATTAACATTACAGGATGTATCGCAGACGAACCTATATATATATGGTGTTGGCACTCCTCATCGGAGTACTCTCGTCGTGTAGTATTAAGACGCGCGTCAAGCGGGCAGACAAGAAATACGCCATCGGCGAGTATTACGATGCCGCCGATCTCTACAAGCAATGCTACAGGCATATCTCTCCTAAAAAAGAGCGTACTTTGCGTGCACACGTGGCATTCTATCAGGGCGAATGTTACCGTATCCTGAATAATCCCAAAGCAACCAACGCCTATAGAAACGCCATTCGCAACCGATACCAGGACTCTATCGTCTATCTGCGTTATGCACAAGTCCTTCAATACCAGGGCAAATACCGTGAAGCTGACAAAAACTACCTCATCTATCTCGAAGCACACCCCGCTGACTATCAGGCACAGGCAGGGCATTATGCCTGCGGAAAAGTGGACGGATGGCGCAAACAGCCGAGCCGCTACAAAGTGTCCCTTGCCAAAGAGTTCAACGCCAAGCGCAGCAGCAGTTTTGCACCTGCCTTTGTCGGTGAAGATGCTGACGCTCTGATGTTTACAAGCAACAGGCAAGAGGGGAAAAGCAGCGGAAAAAAGAAACTGCAACGACCCAGTCCCGTAACCGGTGCGCAGACTTTCCGCATCTATTCTGCCCGCAAAAACGCTGCAGGACAATGGGAAGACATCGCGCTCGCCGAGGGATTATATGAGGAGCAGGCTGAACAGGAGCAGGACAACGACTCTACAGGCGGCAAATCGGCAGGCACGGCAGAAATGGGCGTATGCTGTTTCTCCGCAGACGGACGCACAATGTTTTTCACCTACTCCAAACCCGTCAACGGGCAGGACCTCGGAGCAAAAATATACACCTCATCGCGTGCCGGCGGCGAATGGGGCGAACCGCAGGAAGTGAAACTTTTCAAAGACAGCACTGTCACGGTCGGACACCCCTCGCTGTGCCCTACGGGCGACACACTCTATTTCGTCTCCGATGCACCGGGCGGCTTCGGCGGCAAAGACCTTTATATGGCGGAATTAAACGGATCCGACTGGGTGAATGTGCAGAATATGGGGGCTTCTGTCAATACACCCGGCGATGAGATGTACCCCTGTATGCACCCCGACGGAACCCTCTATTTCGCCTCCAACGGACATCCCGGATACGGAGGATTGGATATATTCAAAGCCGAGCGGGACACCGCTATGCATAGCGACTCCATAGTATGGACAATCTACAATATGGGCGCACCCTTCAACTCCAACAGCGATGATTTCGGCATCACTTTTGAGGGCAATTCGCAAAACGGCTTCTTCTCCTCCAACCGCGGGCAGAAAAAGGGACTCGACCAAATCTATCGGTTTGTCCTCCCCGAAATGGTGTTCCTTGTCAGCGGCTTGGTTACGGACAACCAGGGAGACCCCGTCTCCGATGCGGCATTGCGTCTGGTAGGCGATGACGGCACCAACACCCGATTGCAAGTTCACCGCAATGGTACCTACAAGATAAAAATCAAGAAAGATACACGCTATGTAATGCTGGCTACCGCCCGAGGCTACCTCAACGCACGCGAGAGTTTCAACACACTCAACCTGACCGACAGCAAGACCTACGAGCAGAATTTCTCCCTTGCCCCTGTCAGCAAACCGGTTACGATGGACAATATATTCTATGAGTTCGGCAAATGGGATTTGACACCCGCCTCCGAGCAGGGCTTGCAGTCGCTGGTCAAACTGCTCAAAGACAACCCCAACATAACCATCGAACTCTCAGCGCACACCGATATGAAAGGCGACTCGGCTTTCAATGTCAATCTGTCCGAAAAGCGTGCACAGTCGGTATGCAACTACCTGATACAAAACGGCATTGAACCGGAACGCCTGACCCCCGTCGGTTATGGCAAACAGAAACCCGTGGTGGCTGACAAAGCCTTGCACGACAAATATCCCTTTATCCCGCAAGAGCAGACGCTGAACGAAACATTCATCCTCTCTCTCCCTGCCGACCAACAGGAGATCTGCAACCAGATCAACCGCCGCACCGAGTTCAAAGTCCTCCGAACAACCTACAAACTTTATTAGACTTATTAGGCTTATTAGCCCTATTAGTCCCATATTTACAATTATGCAACAATACTTGGATTTATGTCGCCGTGTGCTCAACGAGGGAGTTGAGAAACACGACCGTACAGGTACAGGCACCATCTCGGTGTTTGGTCACCAGATGCGTTTTAATCTCGAAGACGGTTTCCCGCTCCTGACCACAAAAAAACTACACCTCAAATCCATTATCTACGAACTGCTCTGGTTCCTGCAGGGCGACACCAATGTGCATTATTTGCAGGAACACGGCGTGCGTATATGGAACGAGTGGGCGGACGAGAACGGAGACCTCGGTCCTGTCTATGGGCACCAATGGCGCAGTTGGCCGGACTACAACGGCGGTACGATTGACCAGATATCCAACGTACTCAACCAGATAAAGACCAATCCCGACAGCCGCCGTATGATTGTGAGTGCATGGAATGTAGCCGAAGTGGATAAGATGGCACTGCCACCTTGTCATTTGCTGTTCCAATTCTATGTTGCCAACGGACGCTTGTCGCTCCAACTCTACCAGCGTTCCGCCGATATTTTTCTCGGCGTACCCTTCAATATCGCTTCCTATGCCCTTCTGCTGCAAATGATGGCGCAGGTTACGGGCTTGCGTGCAGGCGATTTTGTCCATACCTTGGGAGATGCACATATCTACCTCAACCACCTCGACCAGGTACACCTGCAACTCACACGCGAACCGCGTCCCCTACCCCGTATGATTATCAATCCCGAGGTAAAGGACCTGTTCGGTTTCCGGTACGAAGATTTCACCCTCGAGGGCTACGCCCCGCACCCCCACATCGCCGGTGTAGTCAGCGTATAATTTTTTTGCAATATAGAGTGTCTATAGTATATAGAATGTCTATAATGTCTATAATGTCCAGAATGTCTACATTATATAGATTATATAGAATACAACTATAAAAAACTCCCCCACAAACTATGCTTTCCATCATCGCTGCCATCTCGGAGGAAAACGCCATCGGCAAACAGGGCAACCTGCTCTGCCATTTGCCAGACGACCTGCGCCATTTCAAGGAAATAACACTCGGTTCGTCAATTATTATGGGGTCTGCCACCTACCTCTCTCTGCCCAAACGCCCTCTGCCCAAGCGGCAAAACATCGTCATCACAAGCAAACAGGATGCCGTTTTTGAAGGTGCCGATGTGGCGCACTCGATAGAAGAAGCCCTGAATATGGTGCGCGAGGTGGAAGAAGCATTCGTAATCGGCGGTGGCAGTATCTACCGCCAGATGATGCCCTACGCCGACAAACTCTATATCACCCATATCCACCATAGTTGGGCGGATGCCGATACGTTCTTCCCCGAAATCCGTCCCGACGAATGGCTCTTGCAGACCGCCGAAGAACACCCAGCCGACAAGGACAACCCTTATATCTACACCTTTGCCGAATATGTGCGTATTCCCAAACAGGAAAACTAATCCATCACAATGAATTTTGCACAACTCATATCGCCTGTTCTTTCCATCAGCGAAAAACAGGTGGCTGCCACTATAGCCCTCCTTGACGAGAAAGCGACTATTCCCTTTATTGCCCGCTACCGCAAAGAGAAAACAGGTTCGCTTGACGAGGTGCAGATAGGTGCCATACAATCCGAATACACCCGTCTGCAAGACCTCGCCGACCGCAAACAGACCATTCTCAATACTATTGAGGAACAGGGAAAACTGACACCGGAACTGCGCCAACGCATAGAGACATCGTGGGACACTACCGAACTGGAGGACATCTATCTGCCCTACAAGCCTCACCGCAAAACACGTGCGGACATCGCCATAAAGCGCGGTCTGGAACCGTTGGCAAAGCAACTGATGGCGCAAAAGAACGGCGATGTACAGAGTCTGGCAAAGCCTTATATGAATAAGGAGGTGGGGTCTTCCGATGAAGCCTTGCAAGGTGCACGCGACATCATTGCCCAATGGATTGCCGAGGACGAGCGTGCCAGAAATGCCGTGCGCCGCGAATTCGGTTATACCGCCCTGCTGACTACCAAGGTGGTAAAAGCCCAAGCCGACGCACCCGAAGCGCAGAACTACAAAGACTATTTCGCCGTCAGCGAACCGCTCAAACGTATCTCCTCACACCGTCTGTTAGCCATACGCCGTGCCGAGAAAGAAGGGGTTATCCGTGTGGACATTTCGCCCGACTATGAGAAATGCCTCGACAAGTTGGCGCACCTGTTCCTTCATTCGCGCAACGATGCCGCTTATCAGGTCGAACTGGCAATGGAAGACAGTTACAAACGTCTGCTCAAGCCGTCTATCGAAACCGAGTACGCTGCCCTCTCCAAAGAAAAAGCCGACACCGAGGCGATACGTGTCTTTGCCGGCAACCTGCGCCAGTTGCTCCTTGACTCACCTCTCGGACAGAAGCGCGTACTGGCACTCGACCCCGGTTTCCGCACAGGGTGCAAATTAGTGGTTCTCACCCCGCAGGGCGACCTGGTAATGCATAGTGTGGTGTACGTACACAAAGTGGAATCAACCGATATTTTGGTACAACTCATTCAAAAACACCATATCGAAGCCATCGCCATCGGCAATGGTACGGCAAGCCGCGAAGCGGAGCAGATGACGCAACTGGCTGTCAACCGACTGACTCAAGAGGAGCGTCCGCAAGTGTTCGTAGTAAGCGAGAACGGCGCATCGGTCTATTCGGCAAGCAAGTTAGCCCGTGAGGAATTCCCTGATGAAGATGTTACCGTGCGCGGAGCGGTGAGCATAGGACGCCGTCTGATGGACCCGCTGGCAGAATTAGTGAAGATTGACCCGAAATCCATTGGCGTAGGGCAATACCAGCACGACGTGGACCAGACGCGCCTCAAAGAGAGCCTGCAACAGACGGTAGAGAGCGTGGTGAACCACGTGGGAGTGGATGTGAATACCGCCAGTCGCCACCTGCTGACCTATATCTCGGGTCTCGGACCTGCGTTGGCACAAAACATAGTAGATTACCGCACGGAACACGGGGCGTTCCCAAACCGCAAAGCATTGCTACAAGTTCCCAAGATGGGTGCCAAGACTTTCGAGCAGGCAGCCGGTTTCCTGCGTGTAACGGACTCCGATACCCCGCTTGACAACTCGGCGGTACATCCTGAGCGTTACCGCCTTGTGGAACAGATGGCGCACGACCTCGGCTGCACGGTAAGCGACCTGATGCACAATGCCGATTTGCGCAAACAGATTAATTTGAACAAGTATGTATCTGCGGAGGTTGGTCTCCCTACCCTCACCGACATTCTCCACGAATTGGAAAAACCTTCGCGCGACCCGCGAACGGAGATAGAGGAGTTCCATTTCGACGAGTCGGTACATACTATCGACGACCTGCAAACGGGCATGGTGCTGCCGGGTGTTGTAACCAACATCTCCAATTTCGGGGCGTTTGTTGATTTGGGCATTCACAAAGACGGGCTCATACACATCTCCGAAATGGCAAACCGCCGCATTACCAATCCCGCTGATGTAGTCAGTCTCCACCAGCACGTCCGTGTCCGCGTCATTGCTATCGACCACGCACGCAACCGCATTCAGTTGTCATTGAAACAGGTATAAATTATTGCCTATCGACAAACACAAAGTATATCAAGGCTATATATTCTGTAAATAAAACGGCATAATTTTTGCTGCCACTTGGCAGATATGTGGCAAAAAATACTCGTCATAGTGTTCGTTTTGTGCGCCATAGCGGGCGTATGTTGGTCGGTGTATAAGCAGCGGCATCAGCCTTGCGAGGGCGATGGAGGGTGTGAAGATTGCCCTTTGGTGGGAAAGTGCAAAAAGGAAAAACGGTTGAAACATTGACTGGCGACAAACAACCGGTGATTGTAAGGTGAAACGGATTGCGGAATATATAGCGGCTGTAGTGTTTAGCGTGTTCTTCCTGTTCGGCGGGGCGGGCTTTACGCTGTCGCACTATTGCTGCAATGCGTGCAGGTCAATGCAACATACAACCTATAAGGCACCATCAGCAACCGACAGTCTCCGTTTTCCTGCGTCCGACAAGTGCAATCACACATTGTCAAAGCATTGCAAATGCTGTAAGACACAGCATTTCGCAGTGGATACCACCGAGACGGCATCTGCCTTCTGCTTGCCGGACAAAGCCGAATATGATCTGTTCGCCTTGTGCTATCCACCTTGTGTCCACCTTACATCCACCTTATTTCTGCCCAATGAGGCGGGCAGGGTTTACCCGCCTCCGGTGGCATGGCTGCAGGATAATACAAGGGGGCTGTTGCAGCGGGTCTGCCGTTGGTTGGTTTAGAGAATATAATTCTGTTTTCTGCGCTATGAAGAGTGCAGACGAATGGATATGTATAATTCTAAACAACTGTTATGAAACGATTTACATTTATCTTATTCTTTTTCCTTTCCGCTGCGTATGTGTATGCGCATGTGGAGGGTGTGGTATTGGACGACCGGGGCGAAGTGCTTGCGGGCGCGAATGTCTATTGGGCAAACACCACGCATGGCACCGCCACCGATGCAGACGGACATTTCTACATAGACAACGACCATAGTACCCGTCTGCTGGTGGCATCGTATATGGGTTTTCACAACGACACAACCGAAATTATGGGGCGCAAACCGCTGACCATTGTATTGGTGAGCGACATTGTTTTAGGTGAGGTTACGATTACAGAACGGCAGATGACGGTGCTGCGAAGCCGCCAATCGGCTTTCGACACACAGACGCTCGGCACGGGCGAACTGTTCAAAGCAGCCTGCTGCAACCTGAGCGAGGCTTTTGAGACGAACCCGTCGGTGGACGTGGCATATACCGATGCCGCCACTGGAGCCAAACAGATACGCCTATTGGGATTGAGCGGCACCTACGTGCAACTGCTCGCGGAGAACACCCCCGCCGTGCGAGGACTGGCACAGCAGTTCGGACTCGCCTATATACCCGGCACGTGGATGCAATCGGTACAGATAAGCAAAGGAGCCGCATCGGTAATCAATGGTTATGAGGCTGTTACGGGGCAAATCAACGTGGAGTACCTCAAACCGCAGAGCCAAAGCCCCATATCCGTGAACGCAATGCTCAACACCGAGTTGCATCCCGAAGTGAATATCGAAGGCGGGTGGAAGATACCGTTGGGGGACAAAGGACAAAGGACAAAGGACAAAGAATTGGCAACGGGACTGATGGCGCATTACGAGCAGGGCTTTCTCTCTATGGACGACAACAAGGACGGGTTCGCCGATATGCCCAAGAGCCAAAACGTGAATATCGCCAACCGCTGGTATTACAAACAGGACAAGTACATTATGCAGGCACTGGTACGCGGACTATATGACCACCGCCGCGGCGGACAAACCGCTATGGATAATGAACAAGAGACAAAAAACAAAGAACCATATACCCCTTATCTCATTGACTTGCAGGCATATCGGATGGACGGGTGGATGAAAAACGGGATTATATTCGACCCCGTACACGGCACCTCTCTCGGAATCATTGCTGCTACTTCGTACCACAACCAGCAGAATACCTATGGCGCACGGTTATGGAACGCCGCACAGACCAATGCGTATCTGAATGTGATATTTGAGAAAAACTGGCTACAGAACGCCCCCAATCTCAAAGCCCCCTCCGTCGAAAGTGCGGCTTTGACAAACGGGGCTTCTGACAAATTGCATAAACTGTCTGCGGGACTTTCTGTTAATTATGACAAGTATGACGAGACACTGCTGGATACGGTTTCAGCAGCGGGCATAATGGATTTCGGACGGTGGGAACTGACCCCGGGCGTGTTTGCCGAGTATGCGCTCAAAGCTGGAGACAAATTGTCACTGGTAGCCGGTGTGCGGGCTGACTACTCCACCCTGTACGGCTTCTTCTTTACTCCGCGACTGAATATACGCTATACGCCATGGCAATGGTGGGCGATACGTGCATCAGCGGGTATGGGGTATCGTTCACCCGATGTCTTGGCAGATCATGCGGCAGTATTGCCCTCCCACCGGCAGGTTATCCTCTCGGTATCTTCAGGGAAAACACAGCAGGAACAGGCGGTGAATACAGGAGTAAGTACGACATTCCATATTCCGGTAGCAGGGCGGGAACTGCAACTGACTGCCGACTATTATTATACTCGTTTTCTTAACTGCGTTGTGGCGGACTATGACTGTTCCGCACGGGCGGTATATTTTTACAACCTGCGGGATATCAACGGACAATCATTCGCACACAATGTACAGATTGAGGCTTCGATGGAAATACTGCGCGGCTGGACGATGACAGCGGCATTCCGCTATACCGATATACGGGAAAGTGCGTACGGCAGCGACGGGGTCATCCGCTTGCGCCGCAAACCACTCACCAACCAGTTCAAGGGACTCATTACAACCAGTTACCAAACACCACTCAAAACGTGGCAGTTCGACATAACGGCACAATTCAACGGCGGCGGACGTATGCCCGACGGGTTCAACGACTATTTCCTCAACACACTCGGTTCGCACCAATACGAAGAGCGCAACGGAGACCTATATTACAAATGGTATCCACAACTGATGGCGCAGATAACCAAGTACTTCCGCACGTGGAGTATCTATCTCGGAGCGGAGAATATGACCAATTTCCGTCAGGACTCGCCGGTCATAGAAGCAGAGACACCGTTTGCAGAAGGCTTCGACGCCTCAATGGCATGGGCTCCCGCCACCGGTTGGAAAATATATGCAGGCGTCCGATGGAAACTGCCAACGGACTGAATACTTACAACCTCCCCAACCCCTCCAAAGAAGGGGCTTACAGAAACGACAAACATAAAATGGCAAACACGAAGCCTACAACGTGAAAACCAATAACGTGAGCGGAGTGAACCAACTAACGTGGAACAACAAACACAAAGTAAAAATATGAAACGATTTCTAATGATTTTGGTTGCGCTGCTGCCTATGTTGTGGTGCGCAACAAGTGCGTCTGCCAAGGCGGACAAAAAACAGGTAACCTTATATGTAGATATTCATTGTCAGGGGTGTATCGACAGGATAATGAACAATATCGCTTACGAGAAAGGGGTTAAGGACATACAATGCGACCTTGACAAAAAGACAGTGGTGGTAACTTATGATGCCAACAAGACCGATGTGCCTGCCTTGCAGAAAGCCTTTGCCAAAATAGGCAAACCCGCCACGACTGCACCGGTAACGGTTTGCGAGAAACCGCAATCGGAACAAAAAACGGCACCCGCAGATACCCGCACAGGTGCCACTATGCGCTAATTGCTCATATTCCGCTAACTACTTATATTGCAGTAATTGCTTATATTACGGTAATTGCTTATATTACGGTAATTGCTTATATTTTGTTTCTGTTGTACAAGAGACTGTCTGACAAGTGTAGGCAGTCTTTTTTATTCAAATGTAGGCAGTCTCTCTTATTATGCTCTTGGGTGTGGAGACGATGCGTCTCGCATCGTCAACCTGTCCCTGCACAGTATATCCTCAAAGAGGAGGAGGTGTGGAGACGATGCGTCTCGCATCGTCAACCTGTATTATCATATGGGGTGCAGACGCCCCGTCCGCGGTCAAGTCGTCAGACTTGCCTGTTTTTTTTCTTAGACTTAGCCCCCTCTTTTTCTATTCTCTATTATTCCCAATTCCTAATTCATAATTCATAATTCCTTTATGCTATCAGGTCTATGTCATTCGTATGTGATTCGTATGTGATTCGTATGTGATTCGTATGTTTTTGCTTGTATTTCAGTGAATTACAACACATCTGTTTCCGACATTCCGCTCATCCGATACATTAACTGTCTCACAATCACCATATTACAACAAAAAAGAGACTGCTATGCAACACGTATCTGACCAATCTCTTGCTATGCATAGCGGACAGACAGACCCATTGCAAAAAAATACAAATAAAATCACCTGTGCACTTGCATTTATCGTAAAAAAGCACTATCTTTGTCGTAGAATTTATAACAAAGGGGTTGTACAGGAGGACTGAGGGGGACGGTGTGTAAAAATTATATCTGCTGTGTGTAAAATTTGTTTTTACATCGATTTCGGGCGATAAATTTGGGCGTATAGATCATCTTGCCGTCTCCTCTCTTCAAAATTGATTTTTTCCTGCTCAAACCAACCAATAGACCAAAATACAAACTAATACTAATACTAATACTCAATAGTTCGTTAAAAAATA
>DGIN01000102.1 GCA_002387325.1 Bacteroidales bacterium UBA4621
GGAACCCATTTTATTGAAATTGGTCTCTTTGTAGGGGTTGATCAGACCAAAGTCGTACCCGCCACGGAGAAAAAACTGCCGGTATTGGAAACCGATGCCCACGCCCCACGTGATATTGAAACGGTTGAGGTCGCGGCTCAGTTCGGAGTCGTTGTAATCAAAGAGGGAGTATTTCAGTTTCTCGGAGGTATCTCCTTCCAGTTGCCGCTCAAACACCTTTTCGTCCATAGCCACAGCACATTGAACAGAAGGTCCCGTGTAGAGAATAATATAGGTTTCGCCTGCTATCTCGAATTTGTATTGCCAATCCACAAAAAGTTCCAACTGGTGATAGGTAGTGCGGGTGCAGGTTTGGGGATAGGTAGAAAAAGCACTATTGCTTCTCCAGTCGGTCTGCCCTTGTGCAAAGGTATAGTTGATACCGATGCTTGAACCAAAGCCTTTGATATAGGTAGCATCGTAAACGAGTCCCAATTTCAATCCGTTGAGAACAGTGGTATTGACCAAAGAGTCCTGTGCATAGCGGGTATCAGGGGAGTTGAGACGCAGGATCGGTTGTGCAAAGCCTATTTGGAAGCCAAAACCCTGCGGCAGGTCTTGTGCAAAAGCAGCGATAGTAAAAAGGGCAATAAGCAGTGTAGTTGATAAACGTTTCATATACTTTTCGTTATTTCGTTGATTTCAGTTTGCGGGGTGAACGGTTGGTGCTTTCATTGTGCGTTTCTTGTGCGGTTGTTTCCGTCTCCTGTTCGGTGGCAGCGGCACTGACGGCACCACTTACGGGGCGCGGCGTACGCTGCGGGCGGAGAAAGACATCTGCGGGCTGCTGCGGGCGTTCTTGTTCCGCCCAGAAGAAGCCACTAAGACGGTCTTTGCCGTCCGGCACCTGATCCAGCGGATAGAGCGTGCCCGTGGTCTGCGCCGTAAAGAGGATATGGTGTATCTTCTGATTTTCGAGATAGACTTTGACAAAACTCGATTGCGTGGTATTCACACCGAGGAACGAACCGTCGTCCTCCTTAGGGAAGAAAACCGTTAGGGCATTGCCGTTCACGTCCACTTGTCGCAGTTCGCCGTCTCGGATATAGGCAATCATCTCTTTTCCCGCCATTTGGTCGAAATAGGTGCGGGTCTCCTGCTGTATAGTAAGGGCACTGCCGATACCGCGGGCATAATCGACCGTACCATTGCGCATATATATATATATAGTGTCAGCAGAGATCTGGTGGTTGTCGCTCCAGCACACGGGTTCGGTATAGAGCGTCATCACCGAGTCGCGTCCGTTGTAGGACATAGAGTCGCATACCGCCTGCATATCCTCGCGATAGACACGCACGTTGCGGAAGGCACGCATAGCACGGTAGGTGGTATCCTGCCAGAGGGTATCGGGGGGGGCGGCGGTCAGGACGCTATCGATCAAGATACTGTCGCGGGGAATGAGATGCATCAGTTGGTACGGCATCTGCTCGGTGTAGAGGGTATCGGCGTGCATATAGCCGTAGGCAGTAGAGTCCGACCAATCAACCATAAGCGCACTATCCGTCACGTAGCCGTACTCGCCGTCGCGGAACATCTCACCATAATTGCCGTAGAGCGTTGCCATCTGTATGGTATCTTTCATCTCCATAGCACCGATGATCTTACCATAACCAAGATGTTTATTATAGAAGATAGTGTCGCCCGTCATAGATTTGCCGTCGGTATGGACGACACGGGAGCGGTCGAGAAGCATTGACTGTTCGGTTTCCGTATTGTACCACCCACGAGAGGAATAGATATTGGTTTCCTTCTCATAAACGATAACGGTCGGGCTGACCAAATCGGCGACGTGAGTAGCGGTGTTGTAGAGTAGCGTATCGGTAGTAAGGTCGAACTTAGGGTTCTCCAGATGCACGCGGTGGCTGAACACCGCCTGCTTGGTATTGGGTGTATATTGCCCCCACACGGAAGTGAGGGTATTGAGTGTATCGCTGATCGTGCCGCCCGTGTAGTAGTAGGCGATGTCACGGGTACGGTCATAGTTGAGGCTATCGGTAGTGAGAATGGTAGGGTTGTCTTTTCCGTGTACGAGACGCACGTGGCGGCGCAGGCGGGCAACCTTGGTATTGCCGTTATAGAACAATTTGTCGCCATAGCCGAGAAGGGTATCGCCCTGCACAAAGCGCACATGCCCGAAAGCGTCGAGGGAGTTCTCTTTCTCGTAGAAATAGGCAGAGTCGCAGTACATGAGGGCAGAGTCGTGGCGGAAGATAACGTTACCGCGGAGGATTTGCGCATCGGCAATGCGCTCCTGATCGAAATTGAGTGTCTCAGAGTGCTCCAGATAGACCATTGTCTGTGCTTGCAGCCCCAAGCACAGCAACAAAGCCAATATAGTAGCCCCAAAACGCCCCACAGATAATTATGAATTAAGAATTAGAAATTACGCATTATTCGTGTATCCAGCCCGGATATTGGAAGTCGCATCCTGCCCATTTGGGGTCGATTTGGATATAGGTAGTTTTCTGCTTCTGTAAGATCCAGTTGTGGATAAACTCGGCAGACAGTTTCTGCTCCAGCATACCTTTGATGGTCTGGAAATCGTCGGTCAGGTTGGCACGATGTACATCGGTTTTCTTACGCAGACGCACGATGGCGCAGACCTCTTTATTACGCTGCTGATCCATCATCACAAACGGTGCGGAGATGTCGCCCTCCTGCATAGAGTAGATCTGTTTGGCAATCTCGGGTGCAAGGTCCTGATATTCAAAGCGTGTACTGCCCGTGTTCGGGTTGGTCATCACACCCGCATTCATAGCGGTGTTCTTGTCCTCTGAGTAGCGTATAACCGCCTGTTCAAAGGTCATCTCACCTGCCTTGATCTTTTGACTAATCGTATCCAAGCGGTTGATGGCATTCACCTTGTCATCGGCACTGATACGCGGACGGAGCAGGATATGGCGGCAGTTGATACGCTCGCCCTTTTTCTCAATAAGTTGAATGATATGGTAGCCGTATTCGGTTTGTACGATACGCGACACTTTCTTGGGGTCGTTGAGGTTGAATGCCACATCAGCGAACTCGCTTACGAGTTGCCCGCGTCCAACGAAGCCCAACTCGCCACCGCGCTTGGCTGACTCGGTATCCTCGGAATAGAGGCGTGCGAGCATTGCAAAATCGGCTTTGCCCGAATTGACACGCTCGGTGAACTCACGCAGGCGGCTCTTGATACGCTCGGTTTCCTCTACGGGTACGGGCGGCTCGAAACTGAGTATCTGCACCTCGACCTGCGCGGGCATCAGCGGGATAGAGTCCTCGGGCAGGGAGTTGTAGTAGCGGCGTATCTCAGCGGGGGTGGGCTTGATATGCTCGGTGAGTTTCTGCTGCATCTGCTGGATAATCATCTGGTTGCGCACGGTGGTCATCATCTCTTCGCGTATCTCGCTGCTCGTCTTGCGGAAATACTCCTCCATCTTCTCCTTGGAGCCGATTTGGGAGATATAGTAGTTGATACGCATATCCACCTGGTGGCTCACCGAGGACTCGTTCGCCACCACGGAGTCGATCTCCGCCTGGTGGAGAAAGAGTTTCTGTATAGCGATCTGCTCGGGAATGACGCAATACGGGTCGCCCGGTATCTGCTGCCCTTCGTACTGCGCACGGAGACGCTCTTCCTCCACTTCGCTCTTGAGGATTGCCTCATCGCCCACAATCCAAATCACTTCGTCAATCACGTTGTCTTGCGCTTGCACAGCGGACACAGACACCACAGCCGCCACCAGCAGCAAAAAAGTATATACTTGGTTCTTCATATTCATAATTCAAACAACTTTGTTCGCTCTCATACAATAATCGTGCAAATGTACTGCTTTTTTCGCAGTTGTGCAAATGAAAACATTTTTATGATATGAAGAAAGACAACAGAGACTGCGGCTGAATGTCTGATGTGGGATGTATTGCCCTACCACTACCCTACCATTCATTGCCTTTATACCACTATTGTACCTATTCTTCCGTATATGGGGAAATACAGAAGTGTCAGGGAGGCAATGCTATCCTATCGTGAATCACCTACTAATCACCTACTCTTGCTATATAGATGGCAAGGGAATGAAATGGCAGGTCATTTTGCAATACAGAAAAGGCTACTCAGGAATGCATTTTGGTGTAGGGCTTGTGTATGTGTGGGAAAAGTTGTAACTTTGTGGCGGTTTAGGTACGGACAAAAGATGCAGACGACAGTTTTATCCTATAACCATAAGGAGTTCTACTCAGCCCACCGGGCTTCGTATCGCTTCGGCGTTCAGTGTGCTTTCACACACCCGCCTTACGCTTCACCTATAAGCATCCTATAACAAATTTAATAACGATTGCATAACAAAAAACATATATACCATGACTCTGACTTTTCAAATCAATTATCGCGCGGAATACGGACAGACACTCTGTGTGATTGAGACCAAGCCCTCCATCCTCGGCTGGACTCCCGAAAAACCGCTATTGCTCTCCTGCCAAGGGCAGGATTTCTGGTCGGTTACCCTACCCGTCTCGGATTTTGCGGGCGAGATCTGCTACAAATATGCTATCCGTTTGCAGGACGGCGGCTATATCTATGAGGCAGGCGAGCCCCGCACGCTTACGCTGCGCAATACGGACAAACATCTTGTGGTACGCGACGCATGGCAGGTGGAAGACTACGAAAAATCGTTCTATACAACGGCGTTCGTGAAATCCCTTTTCCGCCGCCCAAAGCCGATGCGTGCCAAAGCGCCGAAAGGCAATGTACGTTTCTCGATTGACCTGCCACAGATAGAGCCGACACAGGGCGTAGCGATAGTAGGCAACGTACCCGAATTGGGCAACTGGGACAACGACCGGAAAGTGGTGATGAACGATGCGGAGTTTCCGCTGTGGCGTGCCGACATCGAGGTAGCGGGCGACCAAATCATCGAATACAAATACGTAATCTATGACCTCCATTCGGGCAATGTAGTGGATATGGAATGGGGCGAGAACCGCAAGATATGGGGTTTGCAAAAAGGCTTGATTATTCAGCAGAACGACCGGTCGTTCCGCCGCACGCAGCCGCGTTTCAAAGGAGCGGGTGTGGCAATACCCGTTTTCTCGCTGCGCACGGAGGACGGTTTCGGTATCGGCGAGTTCCAAGACCTAAAAAAAATGGCGGACTGGGCAGCCAAGACGGGGCAAAAGATGATACAGACCCTGCCTATCAACGACACTACGCTGACGCACACCAACCGCGACTCGTATCCGTACAACGCCGTAAGTGTGTTTGCATTGCACCCGATCTATATCAACATAGAGAAAATGGGGCGTCTGACACCCGCACAAAAGAAGAAATACCTCGCGACCAAAGAGGAGTTCAACAAAAAAGCGATTGCCGATTACCAATGCGTGTATGACGAGAAGATGAAGTACTTCAAGTTGCTCTATAAAGCCGACAAAGAGGCTTTGTTCGGCAGCGAGGAATACAAGGCATTCTACCAAAAGAACCGCGAATGGCTGGAGCCGTATGCGGCTTTCCTCTCGAAGCGCGACAAGCAGCCGAAAGACTTCTATTGCTATTTGCAGTTCCATGCCGACAAGCAGTTGGCGGACGCTGTGGCTTATGCGCACTCAATAGGCGTGGCGATGAAGGGGGATATACCTATCGGTATCTCGCCCGACTCGGTGGACGCCTATACCGACCCGCAACTATTCAACTTAGACGCTTCGGCGGGGGCACCGCCTGACGATTTCTCCATCAGCGGGCAGAACTGGGGTTTCCCTACCTACAACTGGGACGAGATGGCAAAAGACGGGTTCCTCTGGTGGTGCAAGCGTTTCCAGAAGATGCAGGACTATTTCGACGCCTATCGTATCGACCATATCCTCGGATTTTTCCGTATCTGGCAGATGCGCAAGACCGATGTGTGGGGGCTGTGCGGACATTTCTGCCCCGCCCTGCCGTACAGCGCACAAGACCTGTGGAACATGGGCGTGTGCCTCGACATCGACCGTATGACGAAGCCGTATATCCGTACGAACTTCCTCGGCGAGGTATTCGGCTACGATACCGAGTACGCCAAACAGCATTTCCTGAATACCAACGACGGGTATGTCTATTATTTCAAGGACGAGTTTGACACGCAGGTAAAGATACAGGAGTATTTCGATGTGTTGCTTGCGGACGAGACGAAACTGCAAGCCGCCGGGCTGACGCGGGAACAGGCGAAGAACCTCTGCAACGGGCTGATCTACCTGCATTGCGAGGTACTCTTTGTGCGCGACCAGCGCAGTCCGGAGATGCTCCACCCACGTATATCGATCCATCAGTCGCACTCGTTCAACGAACTGTACGACGACCAGAAGCAGGTGCTGATGCGGATATACAACGACTATTTTTTCCACCGCCACACCGATTTCTGGCGCGAGAGCGCAATGCGCAAACTGCCGACGCTCATCAACGCCACGCACATGCTCTGCTGCGGGGAAGACTTAGGTATGGTACCCGCCTGTGTACCCGATGTGATGCACCGCCTGCAGATACTGAGCCTTGAGATACAGCGTATGCCGAAAGACCCGAATGTGGCGTTTGCACACCCTGCCAATGCGCCGTATCTGAGCGTATGCACCACAGGCACACACGATATGAACCCGCTGCGTGCATGGTGGGAAGAAGACCGCGCCGTAACGCAACGTTTCTACAACGAGCAGATGGGTTGGCAAGGCGAGGCTCCGCGCGAGATGTCGCCCGAGATAGCGGAGTTTATCATCAACCAGCATATGTACAGCCCAGCGATGTGGGTGATTTTGCCGCTGCAGGATTGGCTTGCCATTGACGGGAACATACGCATAAAAGACCAGCACGCCGACCGTATCAACGTACCTGCCAACCCGCGGCATTTCTGGAACTACCGTATGCATATCACTCTTGAGGAACTGCTCCTGAAGGACGAATACAATGCACACGTGCGCAGGCTGACCGCCGTACGATAGGTTCTCCTATGCCGCTTTGCGGCAAGAGAAATAAAAGAAATAGAACCGCACGGCTGTCTGATAGGTTAGGCAGCCGTGCTTTATAGTTAGCAACTCAAGAATTCAACCCTGTTATTGCTGTTATTCAGCATTTTGGCTATGGCACAAACCTATTTTTACAAAGGCAATTCGACCTACTCAGGCAACATACTCTATACGTGGGACGGCAAACACCTATACAAAGGGAACTCGACCTACTCGGGCAACATATTGTCCACTATGGACGGTATGATACCCGTTCCGATACTGCTGATGATACTGTAGGAGCCGGGGTACCTATCCATATGGTATCCACCTGACATCCACCCGTGTTTGCTATGCCGTCGGCTACCACTTGCAGTATTATTATTTACTATTTGATAGTGCCAAAACACCATTTAACCACAAAGCACTGATTTATTACGAATTACGCGCACCAAATGCACTTATTTTCCTGTTTTTGCTATTTTCTAATGCACTTATTTTCCGCTTTTTAAGTAAATCTAATGCACTTATTTTCCTACAATATAACCCATATCGCTCTTCGTAGGAAACAAACAACCTCGGTTATCCGCTATGGGAAACCGAGGTTGCAATACAAAGTACAGACATCTATGATGGTATCTCTACTATGTCGTCAAACATTTTAACAATTATTGCTGTCCTGTAAAAGTGTTGTTGCGATGGCACTCTGGATGCTGATGTACTATATTGACTTATATATATTCCTTGGAGCCCCTAAATGGCTCTAAAATGAGTGATTAAAGGGGAAAATTTAACTATGTCTACAAGCAATCCGCAATCGGTACTTTTTGCGTAGGGGACTCGCTTTTGCAAAAATATATGCCTATATGCCTTTTTATGGGCATTTGGAAGGAATTTTTCTTTATTGGGCTGCGTGTTTACCGTACAGCAATAATATTTATTCATCTGCAAGGTTGTTATTTTACCTCATTGCCGGAGATGGTATATGTCTTGCCGTTATTTTGTATCAGCACTTGACCATCACGGAAAATTTTGCGAGTATGCGTAGCAGCATTATCAGAATTTTCATCGGACAATACATTGTCTATCGCTGTCGGAGCCGTTGTTCGGAAAGTTCCATTATATGTGCTGATAGGTTGTCCATTGATACTTTGGGCAACAATAGAGTAGTCATATTGTGTATTACACTCCAATCCACTGAAAGTAAACCAAAAGGCGGATTGCGTGTATTGAGCAGCAGGTGCCTGACGTGCATTGCCATTGTAAGATGGTACAGCAAAGGCAGCATTGATCAGTATCCCTGTATTATCGAAAGTAAGAGTACTGATACTTTCATTATCTTTTGTAATAGTGATAGTATATGTTTCTGCACCTGTAATTGTAGGCCACGTAATGGTTACTTCGGTGTAGGAAGGCAAAATAACCGGTTCATCGGTATAGGTTGGTGTTGCACTAATAGGAAAAGTATGCACAAAATCTTTCCATTCATCTGCTTCTCTGTAATCATTGAAGGCTTTAATAGGTACATACAAAGACATTAGAGTTAGTCTATCATCATCAAAGGCACCACTAAGAGCAACAGAAATGACAGGCGGAACATCGGCATAGCAAATTACCTGTGTAAGACCTGTACACTCAGAGAAAGCACCTGACCCAATACTCGTTACGCTATTGG
>DGIN01000097.1:0-34617 GCA_002387325.1 Bacteroidales bacterium UBA4621
AACCCCGCCGATGTGTTTTTGCCAATACTATTGGCTACGTATTTTGCGGCGATGGCGGGATTTATCTCGGTGGCGGTTATACAGAAAATCAACCTGTTCGACAAGGTCATTCTCGGCACATTAGGCGGGCTGACGCTGTTTGTAGGACTGGTGATTTGGGCGGCGATGCGGCTGCCGCAGGAGGTGGTAAGCCGGTGGTCGGGGGTGATTGCCGCCGTACTGCTGCTTGGGGTGATATGCTGGTTTGTCATTGCGGGAATGGTGAAGAAAATCAACGTGTATGACGCGTTTATTGACGGAGCGAAAGACGGCTTCAAAACCGCTGTAGGGATAATTCCGTATCTGATTGCGATGCTGGTGGCGGTGGGTATGTTCCGCGCCGGCGGGGCAATGGATCTGCTGGTGAACGGCATTGCGTGGCTGTTTGCACGGATGGGACTGAACACGGATTTTGTACCCGCCCTGCCGACCGCACTGATGCGCCCGCTGTCGGGCAGCGGGGCACGAGGACTGATGGTGGATGCGATGATGCAATACGGGGCGGACAGTTTTGTTGGACGGCTGGTGAGCATTGTACAGGGCAGCACGGACACCACATTCTATATACTGGCGGTGTATTTCGGGAGTATCAACATAAAAGATACGCGGTATGCGGTGGTGTGCGGATTGATTGCCGACTTCTGCGGCATAGTGGCGGCGATACTGCTCGGGTATTTGTTTTTCCATTGATGAGAGGGAGAGGAGACGATTAGGAGGTCAACACTATCAACTATCCAAATACATAGAAAATTATATCAAAAATTATCAAAGATACATCGCGGGGGGGGCTATTCAACGGACGGCTACGCCGTATTAACATTGATTCGTAAAATTCAGAAAGATGATACGGTTTTTGACATATAACGAGGCGCAGGAGTTGGTGCCGTTTGACTTGGCAGCACTCGGGTTTTCCGCACGGCACATAGAGCGTTGGATACGCAGTGTGGCGGCCGACTACGGTTTCAACACAGGAGACATCACATATATTCTCTGCAACGACGAGAAGATACTGGCAGTGAATAGGGAGTTCTTGCAGCACGACTACTACACTGATGTGATAACCTTCGACTACACCACCGCTTCCTGCCTGAACGGAGATATCTTTATCTCGGAAGATACGGTGCGCTCGAATGCCGAGACGGTGGGTACCGACTATCCGCACGAACTGCTGCGGATACTGATACACGGTGTACTGCACCTGACGGGGCAAGGAGACAAGACACCCGAGACGAAAGCGGAGATGACGAGAAAAGAGGATTTGGCGTTGGGGAAATGGAAACATTAAATTCTCCATCAAAAGGGCATTAAAAATTCTCCGTTAATTACCGTTAATTTTTACTTGAAAACAAATACACGGAAAATTAAATCAAAAATTATCAAACAGGGGCATTAGATCACACAAATATAAACAACAAATAACACAATTGATATGATGAAATCTTCTTCCGAGTATCGTGCTATGGCACGAGAGAGTTTGAGCGGCGTATGGAACGAATCCGCCGTGGCTTATCTGGTCATTATGATTATTGCCTGTATCTTCAGCGTGGGCAGTGCAGTCGTACCGCAAGAGATGCTATGGCTGCAAGGTTCTCTTTCGGGCTTGCAGGTATTGGTTTCCGTGCTGCTGATTGCACCGTTGGATTATGGTTTTGCCAATGCGATACTGTCGCTTGTCCGCTGCGAAAGCAATGCGCCTACGAATGACATGTTCGGCTATTTCAAACGTGATTATTCGCGCTGGGTTCCCGCCCTTTTATTAATGTCTTTGGCAGAAATAGGGTTAGGCATTGTTACTCTGTTGATAGGAACGATTGTCTTGCAGTATGCTTATGCTATGGTTCCGTTTTTGCTCCGTGATTATCCGGAACTGACCGCCACGGAGGCACTCCGCACCAGTCGCGAGATGATGAAAGGACACAAGTGGGATCTGTTTGTATTGGATCTGACGTTTATCGGTTGGATAATTCTCTGCTGCTTCACTCTGGGCATCGGTTGGCTGTGGCTGCAACCCTATATGTGTGCCGCCCGTGCGCATTTCTATGAGGATTTGAAAGACGAGATGATTGTAGAGGAGTAGGTATTTTTCCGCACTCGGGACTATCGTGTGAAATAATTGACGATTATTGTTTATTCTGTATTATTCCTTTGATACAGAATAAACTTTTTTCGTATCTTTGCAGCGTTTTTATGCTACAAAGAAATGAAAAAACTATTCACATTGTTATTGTTGTCGGTCTTTCTGACAACTAATGCACAAGTAAAGTATTGTGCTACCACTCCAGTGGGGTATGGAAAGAGTGCCACCGGTGGAGGGAATGCCACCCCTACCCTTGTAGGTACGGAAAGCGAGTTGAATAATGCGCTGAAAGCAAGCGGAAAAGTAATTATCATTACCAAAGATATTACCGTCTCAACACATATATCCGTGAAAGCAAGCAACTTGACCCTGCTTGCATTGCCGGGTGTAAAACTGATTTCCACACAGCAGAACCAAAAGAATTCCGGTATTTTGTACTTCAACGGTTCCAAGAATGTTATCTTGCGCAATCTGACGTTTGTCGGTCCCGGTGCATACGACTGCGACGGTTGGGACTTGCTCTGCTTTGACGGGGTAACGAATGCATGGGTGGACCATTGTGATTTTCAGGACGGTTGCGACGGTAACTTTGACAACAAGGGCAATAGTGACAATATCACTGTATCGTGGTGCCGTTTCCGCTATCTGAAGAAGCCCAAGGCAGGCGGCAGCGGCGGCAGCGACGACCACCGTTATACCAACCTAATCGGTTCGGACAAGTCAGACAAGCCCGCTGACGGTACATATAATATGACATGGGCGTACTGCTGGTGGGACGAGGGCTGTGTGGAGCGTATGACGCGTTGCCGCAATGCGAGTCTGCATTTTCTGAATTGTTACTGGAACTCATCGGTAGCGAAGTGCTACATCGGTCCTGAGAATGTAGATTGCTATATAGAGGGTTGCACGTTTGCAGGCAAGCCCAAGTCGGAGAACATATTCAAGTCGTATGGAGGCAAGAACGGTGCAAAATTTGTGAATTGTGTGTCGGCCAAAGGTGTGCCATCGGATGTGAGCGACCGGAAAGTGGTTACTCCCTCGTATGCTTATACGGCACTCAGTGCAGACGATTCCAAGACAATGATTACCGGCAGGTGCGGGGCAGGTGCAACGCTGACGGTTACTCAAGACGGGACTATCAGCAGCAGTTGCGACAGCGGTGAGACCCCCGAGCCGAATCCGAATCCCAATCCTGACCCAGAACCGGAGCCAGAGCCAGAACCCGATCCGGAGCCAGAACCCGATCCAGAGCCTCAGCCAAGCGGGGATATAACGTGGAACTTCTCCGACAGCGAGTTTGCGGGATTGGGAGAAATTACAGAGACGAAGACTATCAACGGACTGACGATAGTTGCTACAAGCGACAAGAAGGTAACCATAGATAAAAGCAACAAAACGTATGGCGAGAACCTCAAGTTTACATCGCGTCTGAAATTAGGGGGTGCTATGAGTGAGACCTACAGACATCTGTATTTTAAGGTTACCGGCAACTGTACGATAGAGGTGTATGGTATGAGCGGAAAAGAGAGCGAACCACGCCCGATTGTATTGGCAAAAGACGAGTGGGATAATACGATCCATACTTGGGAGAATGTACCGGGCAGCGAACTGAGCAAACTGACATACAACTATGTAGGCGGTGCGGCAACCCTGTATATCGGCAGCGGCAAGAGCGGCATAAACCTATACGGTATCAATATCATCTATGAGCAGGTAAGTACCTCTATGCAGACTCCCGCCATTGGCAACGGGAAGACCTACAACCTAATGGGTATGGAGGTAGATGAGACATACAAAGGTATTGTCATCCGAGACGGAAAGAAATACCTGCAATAGACCAATATTATGTAACGTGAGTTCGATATAACGAAAACTTATAAGACAAAACTTGCAAAACCTATCTTGCGGGACAACATGTCCCGCAAGACAGAAACAAATACTTGAAAAATTAAATCAAATATATTCAAATAAGAAGCATTATTGTTTTTACCAATTAACAAATATATCAATTATACCGAACTGACGTTATTCACAACAAAGGCTGCACAACAAGCCTTAAAGCGTTGCAAAAACAAACAAGTCTGACGACTTGACCGCGGACGAGGCGTCCGCGTCCCCAGAAAGGCAAAACAGACAAGATGACGATGCGAGACGCATCGTCCCCATACCAAAGCATATAATCAAAGAGGCTGCCCAACAAGTAAGTAGGGCAGCCTCTTTGTTGTATATAGGGGGTGTATAGTGTGTGTGTATAGGGGTTCTTTATTTGGACAGGGCGTACATAGCGAAAGCGGCGCAAAGAAGCCCTGCTATCTGGAGCGGGTTGGGGATTACTTGGTGCAACACCAGAGAAAGAAGCACCGTAACCATAGGCGACAAGCCTTCCATAGGCGATACGACCACCGCTTTGCCGTAACGATAGGCATAGACGAGGGTGAGCGCACCGATAGAGTTGAGTATCTGAATGCCGAAGGACGACCAGAACGGAACACACGCCCCCTCTTCTGCAAAGAAAGCCGCAGCGTCAGGCGACATAAAATATGCCACGGGGATAAGCACCACAGCGGTGATAGTCATCCAAACAAAGATCGACTCGGCATCCATCGAGTTGTTGGCAAACTTCATAAAGAAGCCTTGTACGCCCCAAGCGAGGAGGACAAGCAAAGCCAGCACAATCCACAGCCAGCCCGAGACAGGACTGCCCTCGGTGTTGGTCTCAAGAGAGAGCAGAAGGATAGCCGCCAAAGCCACAGCGATACCCGCCATCTGCCAGCGGGTGGCTTTCTCACGGAGAAAAATTGCCGCCAAAGTAATGACTATGACCGGCGACATGGAGATGAAAGGATAGATGATGTAGGACGGACCGAGGGTGAGGGCTTTGAAAAGGACGAGTTGTCCGCCTGCACCGAGAAGGCCGACGGCGCAACCCAAGCCGACCGATTTCCAATCGTGTTTGAGTTTGCCTTTGTTGATAATCAGTGCAACGATCGCGCAGGGAATCATAGAGACAGCCCAAGCGATATAGACTACAGTATCAGGTATTCCGTGCTGGATCTGATACCCCGAAAAGGCACCCCATACACCCCACGTAGCGACGGTGATGAGGATAAAGACTAACCAGAGTTTGTTTTTCATTGTTTTTTACTATTAAAGTCCTTAAGGTCTTTAGGGTCTTTAAGGACATTGGTTATTTGATTTTTTCGAAATAGGGGAGACGGGAAAGGGGGACGGAGATGGTGTAGGAACGACCGCCGCGGTAGCGTTTGCCCTGCTCGTCGCGCCACGTGCCTTTGGGGAGAGTAACGGTACGGGAAAGGGAGTCGGTTACTACGGGGGCTACCAAGTACTTGTCGCCGAGCATAAACTGGTCTTTGCACTCTGCGAACCCCTGGTGCGGGAACTGGTACTCCATACAGCGCACGATGGGTTCACCGGTTTTAGCGGCACGGTGGGCATACTCCATGATATATGGCGCAAAGCGGGCGTGGAGATGTGCCATATCGCGGACGATGGCAAGGTTTTCATCACTCAATACGCGCCATGGTGCGACAGAGAACTGCATCATCGGCATAAGGGCATGCACCTGCGCGGAACGGACGATGAGTGCTTGGTCGAACTCGTCGGAAGCAATACCCAAGAACGCCGCCCATTGTCCGCCACCAATCATATCAGGGCAAGTATAGGCATAGCCGAGCAGCCCCGCCGTAGTCATACAGGGGATAAGCGATTGGACAGCCGCCCACGAATAGTCCTTGTCGCCAAGGCGCTGGACAAGCGGTTGCCCGCCCATTTTCCAGCCTGCGCGGTATTCGTTGAAGGGGAAAGAGAGACCGATGTTCGCCCACGAGGTGGTGTGATCGACAGTGGTGGCGGTGGGATTGAACGCCTTGATTGGTGCCGAGGCATAGCAGTTGTTATCACCCGCATCGAACTTGAAGCCGTCGATACCGTACTCGGTCTGCATATTGCGCAGTTGAGAGACGAGATATGCTGCGGCATCGGGGTTGGTAAGGTCGTAGCAAGCGGAGTAGCCGTTCCACCAGTTGAGGATAGCGGTACCGCCGTCCGGCGTTTGCAGGAGATAGCCTTTGGCTGCCAGGTCGCGGTATTCGGGCGAGTCGGCAGACACAAAGGGGCATACCCAGAGCATAACGCGGAACCCGAGGGCGTGGAGTTCGTCCACCATGGCTTTGGGGTCTGGGAAACGCTCTGCCTTGAAGTCGAAATTGCCGTAATAACGTTGCCAGTTGTCGTCAATCATCAGTACACCGGCAGGGAAACCGTTGTCAATGATAGCGTGGGCATAACGGAGTATGTCCGCCTGATTTTGGTTGTACATCAGTTCGATCCACGTGTTGTACTGCGGCATAGTAAAGAAGAGCGTATCGGGCAGGAGACCCGAAGCGGGGAAATACTTCGCCTGTGCGGCAAGGTAGGCATCACGGAGCGTGCTGCCCGCTTTGACGGTAGTGAGCGGATAAGAGGTGTGTATCTCGCCGTTGGCAGCAGAGAAGACAAAGGCACTGTCTGACCACATATAGGTGCCGTCAGAGGAGAGGAATAGCGGCACGAGTTGATTGTTCTCGTCCTGCGTATGGAGGTCGAAAGCGGGCTGGTCGGTATAGGGCTGATTAGCACCGAGACCGACGGAGGCTCCCCACCAATAGGTTGTGGGCGCAGCCCACAGAGGACAAAGGACAAGGAACAAAGAACAAAGAATAGAATGTATTTTCTTCATAAGCGTATTTTTAACAGAACATTTATTATCGTGTAATCAGGCGTTAATTTTAAGGGAGCCAAATACACGAAAAATCAAATCAAAAATTATCAGACAGGCATTGCAGCAGATATGAGATTTTGACGATGCGGGATGCGTCGTCTCCATATATCCGGCAATTATCCAGCAGTTGGCACCCCAAGTATCCTATGCCGCAAGCGGCAAGAACAATGGAAGAAAATAAACCAAAGGTTACTCTTTGACGATGCGGGACGCCAAGGAGTTCTACTCAGCCCACCGGGCTTCGTTTTCGCTACGGCATTCAGTGCGCAATGCGCACCTGCCTTATGCTTCACGTTTCCATAACAATAGCGAATCATTCAGTTTGTGCCAAACTGTCCGCGGGCGAGGCGTCCGCGTCCCCGGCGGAAATATAGTGCCAACTGACGGATAAACACCCACTATCCAATAAGGAATCACATATGAATCACATATGAATCACATATGAATCACATACGAATCACATACACCTGCTATATAGTTTTTATATGATTACAGGGTGATAGTGGTGAGGTAGTTGTAGCCTGTAGTCTCGTCCCACATATCCTTGTTGGCAAGGCGGATAGAGAAGGCGGGGTTGTCGTGGAGAGAAGCGTAGGGGTCCGGGAGGTTGAGATAGACCTTGTACTCACCCGAGAGACTGCCGGCAAGATTGGCATGGAGGGTGGTGGTGATGGTGTCGCCTGCAAACCAGAAGCGCGGGTCGATATTGGTCTGGGGATAGACAAACTTCTTGGCGGGGTCGGAGGCAGAGACGAGTACGAGTTCGACAGAGCGTTTGTTGACCGGTGCGGCAAAGCCGACATTGTGGAGCGTGAGGACGACCGCGAAATGCTCGCCCGCCTTGGGGTCTTGGGTGGGGTAGGCTTTATCCAGCACAAAACGATAGCCGAGACGGCGTTGTATCGTTTGGTAGAAACCACCTTTTGCCCACGAACTCAGCACCTGTGGATGATAACTATTGCAAAGATATGTCCAATGGTATTTTTCCATTTCAGAGATAGCATGTTCACCATTGGAATACTTCTCTACACAATTACAGGTTTCTCCTCCCATAAAAGTATATTTAGTATCTGCTGCCCAAAATTCACGATCTGTATTTCCTTTATAGGTACCTACATCATTGGCAGAAGATACAAAACAATCATTATGTCCTCCAATGCGTGCTTTTGCAGTAGGCTGATATGCTTCAGCCTCGCTAATAGGCTCTTCGGGAAGCCCCATATCTTTGAGATAGCGCATTTTATAGGAAGGTGTACGCAAGGCTATCTGCCTATCTTCCGGTAATACTTCCAATAAATGGTTTACCAGTTCCCAACGCGGAGCCCATTCTTCTGTTTTAGAAGGATTACGAGGAAAACCTGTAGTATAATACCATTCTCCCCAAACTCCAATAAAACCCGCTTGGAGACAAAGAATCACATCTGCATTTTTTTTAAGATATGGAGCAAGTTGGTCTATATGACGAGCAGCCCACTCCGGAGTTGCGTCCCAAGGCTGAGCCGAAGATTTGTCATCCGATTTGTATGAAAAGCGCAAAATGACTTTTCCGCCTCCCTTGCGCAAAGCATCCATATTATTCTGTAGGCGGTCAAGGAATTCTTGGGATATATCACTTTCAATATAGTCAGTCAGGTAGTAAGAGTGCAGGTAAAGAGTGGTTTTATCTTTACCAGTACGAGCGTTCTTCACTGCTGTAGCAGACTGCGTTTGACTAAGGTCTTGGGAGGTATAGTAGGTTTGCTTATAAAGCCCACGCTCCGGATTAGAGATAAGTTCATCCGTTTCTGCATAATAGATCGTACCTTCAGGATCAATTTCCTTTTCGGGAGTATTTTGATCGCATGCTATAAATCCAAATACAGATAATGTACACAGAATAAAAAAAATACGTTTCATAAAAAAATATCAAACAGATGCCGTAAACAATAAAAAAGAAAGGTACAAGGGCTCATTTTTCTCCCTTGTACCCAATACACTTTATCAATCAACCAACATATGCATTGTTTTACTTCTTGTCGGTTTTGACGAGCAACATCTCTGCTTGGGTACCCTCCTCATTCTTTTCCATATTAGGTAAGATACCCATACTGTCCCAAGCCTTTTGAATATCAATTCCCATACGGAACTCGTCGCCAATAGTCTCCGGCAAAGCCTCACGAAGGATACTCATTTCAATGGTTTTATCCGTAACTTTAGATGCATTAATATAGTTGGTAGCAGAAGAAGTTTCCCATGTCCACTCTGTACTTGCAACCTCACCAGCCCACGTAAAGGCAGACGGATTATACTCAATAGGCTTTCCCTCAAGGAAAAGAAAACCCTCAGTAAGCATAGAGGCAGGAGTAGACCATTGCCCTATGTAACCATTGTCAGAATTAGTTGCATTAATATAGATATGGAAAGGAACTCCCCATTTCTCAGCAAACTCCTCATTAGACAGATCCTCATTGATGTCAATCAATGAAGCATCGTACTCGGCATACAAATAGATAAATAACTCATCTGCATAAACTTTCATTGTAGTGAGAGCCTTAAATTCAGCATCCTTGTTGCAATCGGCAGTAAACACTTTGTCACCCAGTTTTGCCCAATCAGCGGCATCACCATCTACAGTGATCGGAGCCACATACTCATCATCGTCATCTCCGTCAGTAGGATCTTCCGGGTTGTTATTCGGTTTGCATGCAATAAATGCAAGCGTTGCGATGCACATCAGTGCAATTTGAAATTTTTTCATAATGTTTGTGTTTTAAAGTGTTGATTAGAATAATTTATTTTATTGTTGATTAAGTGATATTATGTATATCCTTCTGTTTTTCCTATCTAAAAACCTTCATTCTGTGTGATATGACTGACGGTTATCTCATTGTATGGTATAGGCAAGATGGTACGTGGATCATCATAATTAACAATCTCCCAAGGCTGTACACCCGCAAATTTACGATTGATGGAACGTTTGTTGCGGTACATATCAAACATACGATGTCCCTCGAAAGCCAATTCCAAACGGCGTTCATCCAATACAATGTCCAATACATCGGTATAGCCATGCATATTACTCATAGAGAACATACCTTCTGAAGGTATCTCAGCACGGGTACGAATGACATTGACATCGTCGAGTGCTTTCTGATCCTGACCGAGTTTCGCATACGCTTCTGCACGATTGAGAATAACTTCCCCCCAACGTATCATTGCAGGGCTGCACAACATAGGGTCGCCATCCTGATAACCAAATTTACTCATATAGTACATAAGGAATGTATATCCAGATCTGTTTTCGATAGCATCCGTGACACGAGCATTAATTTTCTCTCCGTTATAAGTAATGAACATATTCTCATATTCACCAGATTCGTCCGGCTGCCCCATACCATTGATTTTCTCGGTTTCTACGATATAGTTTTTCTTATCATAAGAAAAAGTATATTTGCCATCAGCATTCTGTTTAGTCTCTGCATAAGCGGATAAGCGACAATCATCATCACTTGGAATGGCAAAGGACACCTGTTTTGTACCATCATGCTTGTATTGCGGCAGAATATAATTACTATATCGCAGATCTGACGGGTAACGCTCATACAAATTAAGAAGTGGATCAGAACAATAAACTTCTCCCCAGCCTGTACCATCTTTAAGATACATAGATCCCATCATTTCTTGTCCTTTAGACTCATCGGCTTGAAGAGCCACACACCAAAGAGTTTCTTTCGATGTACGAGTATTAGCGAAATAGGTTTTGTAGCCTTCTCCTGTCTCAAGTTTGCTCAACGGGTCTGCCCCCCCAAGCATCTCATCCACAATGTCTATTACCTCCTTATTCATATTCATATAAAGATAGACACGCGATAGAAGCCCCTGAGCAGCCTCTTTAGTAGCATACCCTTTATCACCACGACTACGATTCATCAAACGTATAGCATTTTTCAAATCTTCTACAATCTGATCATACGTTTCACCTACTGTAGCGCGTTTGGTTTCAGCCGTGTTATCACCCGTGCGAATAACAATGCCTAAATTTTCACGCCCAAGCACATAGGGTTTGCAATAAAGTGTAGCAAGATGCAACTCACACACCGCACGAATGAAATAGTTTTCACCCTTGAGTTGGTCTGTCTCAGCACTTTCACCATCTTTTACCGTAGTAATAACACCATTAGCCCCAGAAATAATACGATATGCAAAATACCAAAAGGCTTGTATATTACTTAAGGAAGAGTTATTCTTCAAACATGTAATTTGGTACAAAACATCTTCTGTACGTCCCGAAAGCGTAGTATTGTCTGCGGGAAATTCAGCCATTTGAAAATAGTGGCGAATATATGTATTGCCCGCATCTGTTCCCTTTGCATACGGATCACCATCCTTAAAGAATGCATAGTTGGCATTCGTTGCATATTCTGGAGCAGATTTAGATTCAGACATCTGCCCTTGTGTCATAGAACCTGTAGGAAATACATCCAAATCACAGGCTGTCATAGACAAAAGTGCTGCACCCAATAAAAATATTTTCTTATTCATTGTTGTTATGTTTTAAGAGTTGAGTGTTTATTGTTTAGAACCCAATTTCAAGACCTATAAGGAATTGACGGCTAGACGGATACTCTGTTGCATAAAAGCCAGCCAACGCATCGGTAGTAGTTACCATGCTTACTTCAGGATCCATTCCTGAGAATTTAGTAGCAGTCAGCACATTATCAGCAGAGAAATAAATTTTACAATGGGTCATATGTGCTTTTTTCAACACATCAGGTTGAAGACTATAAGCAAGTGTGATATTCTTGATTCGGAAATAGGAACCATCCTCCAAGTAACGAGATGACAGTTGGTTAGATTGTTTATTACCATTGAGTACAGCCTTCGGGTGGGTAGCGATATCACCAGGCTTTTCCCAACGAGACCAACCTTGTTTGTTATTCTTCATAGAAATCTGGTTGTGTCCTACATAAGCCCCATCGGAGTCAATCGCCTCGCGGGTGAAATTGAAAATTTTGCCACCTACATTATACATACAGTTGATACCCAAACTCAGACCTTTCCAACTAAAAGTATTCAACCAACCACCACTGCAGATCGGAGTAGCCTTTCCAACAATCTGACTTTGCGCCTCATTGTAATTATTAGTAGCCTCACGCCCTATTTCATTACCATCAGCATCATAATTAATTTTCTCCCAAAGAGGATCGCCATTTTCGGGGTTAACACCCAACCATTTAGGCATATACCAAGAATAAATATCTTCACCCTCCTGCACAATTTGGCTCACATTAGAAGCCGTCTGCAAAAATGATTCATGATTTGGCAATTCCATTACTCTATTACGGTTGAATGAGATATTAAAGCCCATATCCCAACGAAAATCACCAACAATGACATTTCCAGAGTTCCACTGTAACTCAATACCTTGGTTACGTACAGAGCCACGATTTTGCATAATAGACGGGAAACCGGTAGAAGGAGCCAAAGGTACATTAAGGAGAAGATCCTTATTATCTGTATTATACAAGTCAATACTGAACCCTATACGTCCTTTGAGGAACTCAAAATCCAAACCGATGGCTGCCATATAAGCAGTTTCCCATCGCAAATCTTCATTTGATAAGCGTTCCAAGTAAGCACCTACATTGTCTTCATATTTGGGGCCAAAAGCATAAACAGACAAATACTGATACGGCGAAATCTGATTATTACCAGTCAAACCATACGAAGCACGCAGTTTCATCATATTCATTATATCTTGGTCTTTGAGCCATGATTCATTAGTAAGCATCCACGATGCTGCTACAGACGGGAAATAACCTACGCGATGTTTCGAGCCAAATAGAGAACTTGCATCTGCGCGGAAACTAGCCGTAAGGAAATAACGCTTTGCATAGTCATACTGAACTTGCGCAAATGCACTCCAAGACTTCTCAGGAATAGCATAACCACCCACATTTAGTTTCTGACAAGCATCCAATTCCGGCATACCGTCAGGCATACCTGTACCTTCGGCACTATTATACTCATTCTTGCTATAAGCATACTCATACCCCACAATACCATTTAAGGTATGACGTAACCATGTGTAACCAGCCTTAACGGTATTGGTAGTACTAAACGATTTCCCCATACTATTGGTAATTCCGAGATATCCTTTGGAATAAGTAGAATTATAAGAACGTGGATCGTAGTATGTTGTATACTTCGATGCAGACCTACTAAAACGATTTATAGAATGGAAACTAAGCCAATCTGTTGCTTGCCAATGCAGTGCAGCATCAGCAAGAAATGCAAACGCATTGTTACGTGCGAAATCATACTGAATAGAGTGCAACGAGTTCCATTGGTCTTGCGAATACCATACAGAGCCATCAGCCCGCTTTGAACTTGTAATTTTTTCCAAGTTACCATCTGCATCATAAGGATTATCCCAAGGCAACTTATAATAAGCATCATTTAGAATAGTCCATGAAGAAATTTCATTGGAATTAGAATTGTAAAAATTAGCCCTTAAATCCAAAGTCAAGCCTTTATATAACTCAGCCTCTATATTAAATGCAGCCGATACTTTATCAAAATCGGTGGATTTCAGAGTACCATCCTCGTTATAATAGTCCACAGAAGCAAAATACTTAACTTTATCACCTGCACCACTGATAGAAACATAATAGTCTTGCGTTGCACCCAACTTGAAGAACCCTTTCTGCCAATTGTAATTCTGCTTCAATAACGACTTTGGGCGAATGATGCTAAAAGTAGTTTTAGAATATAACTTTTTCTGGAAATAATACAACTCCTCTGAATCCATCATCTTCATATTTCCAAACAAAGCCTGTTTTACACCACCTTTAATCTTAAAATCAACATTTACCTTACCTGATTTTCCATTGCCGGATTTCGTGGTAACAATAATTACACCGCCAGCAGCACCTGCACCATAAATAGCAGTAGCACCTGCATCTTTCAATACAGTGATAGACTCTACATCATTGGGATTAAATGTTCCACCAGGTACCCCATCCACTACGTAAAGAGGATTGTTGGTAGCAGTTATAGACCCCGTGCCTCGCACGCGAATTTGTGCTTCAGACCCAGGCTGACCTGTTGCAGAAGAGACCTGCACTCCAGCCACTTTACCTTGCAACATTTGTCCGACATCCGATGTGGTTACATCCATTAATTCATCTGCACTTACGGAAACAGCAGCACTGGACAACTCTGCTTTTTTAGCACTTGTGTAACCCAACGAGACAACCTCCTGCATCATGATAGCGTCGGATTGGAGCGTAACGCTCAAGTGCGGGGTGGCTTTGTGTTCCTGGGACTTGTAGCCCATAAAGGAGAACACCAACGTAGCACCATTGTCCACCTCAATCTCATAGTTACCATCGAAATCGGTGATTGTACCTGCTGTAGTTCCCTTGACTACGATACTTGCTCCCGGCATACCGAGACCGTCCTCGGCAGAGGTTACCTGTCCTTTGACCGTAATCGACGCAAAGGCGGAAGTGGTACCCAAGAGCAATGCCATACAAATAACATGAAATGTTTTCATCTGTACTTATTTTAGGGTTTGTAATTAGTTTTTTTATTGTTATCGGGGATAGAAGATCTAGTAGGTCTAGAAAATTTAGTGGTTCTAGTAGTTCTAGAATATCTAGGATCCTTAGTTTTTCTCTCTTACTTCGAGGAGATAGTTTCCGACGAAGTCGGCGGAGATGGTTGGGTTGTCGCCACTTACCTCGAACACGGCAGGCGTCTCGGCGGTGTAGGTAGAGGCTGTATAGGTCTTGCCTCGCTCCAAGCCGCGCAACTCGATCTGCCCTGTGTACCGGTCGGCATAGAAAGCATAGTACATAGCACCGTTTTGGCGAATAACATGCGCTTCGGGGTAGTCGTAACCATAGGTATAGAGGTTGAGATACTCGCCGCGGGCGAGGTCTTTCTCCTTATAGATACGCATCCAATGGCGGATAAGTTGCTCTTTCTCGGGCGTAAGGAGGAACGATGCCGAAGCGTGCGGGTTGTCCTTCGGGTAGGTGAACTTCGTACCGATGACCGAGCCTGTACCGATCTGCGAAGCGAAGTCGGTGCCACCGTCAGTAAGTTCGACATGGTCGCCATAGTACGCCATCTGCGGCACCATAGCGGCATACGCCTTACGCTTCATACGCACCTGTGCCGACGAGGTGGGGTCGGATGCAACTGCCTGGTTGATAAACGGCAGGAGGTAGTAGTTCATCGAGCAACCACATGGGCAGACTTGCACGACCGCATGCGGGTGGCTCTTGCGTGCCACAGTGTAGATATTCTCGAAATACGAAGGCAACTGTTCCACTGCCTGGTCGGGGTATTCGAGTTGGGACGCCTCGTTGTAGTCGGGCATACAGCAGTTAAGGTGCTGTCCGTCGATCTTCAGTCCGTCGAAGTTCCACACATCGAGGAAACGATGCAGGAGGTCGTCGGTATAAGCGGTGGTAGCAGGGTTGACAGGAGAAAGATACCAGGAATCCCACCATGTGATATACTCGGGTGCGCCCTCGTAGGTACGGAGAAGCATCTCGGGATGCTCCTTCAAGACTTTTGTATCAGGGTCAGCGGCAAGGGGAGCCCACCATAGTTTGGCATACATACCGCGACGGTGAATCTCGTCGGTCAGACGGCGCATATCACGGTCGCCACCGGGGAAACGGCTGTTGGTCTCCCAGTCGCCTTCGGCTATCTGGTAGCCGTCATCGATGTCCACCCAACGGAAACCGAGTTCTGCAACCTTGTCAAGCGTACCGATGACCTCGTCAATCGTAAAACGACGCTCATAGCCCCATGCGCACCATACCGGTTCAAACGCCTCAGGTTCGGCAGGCTGCATACGGATATTCTCGTCCGTCTGCATGACCTCGCTGAAAGTACGCAGCGCATTGAAAAAATCGCCCTGATGCTCATAGCGGAACGCCGAGAAACAACGCAGGGTATCACCGGTATTGAGCGTCAGCGGCTGTTCGTACTCATAACGGAGCGACATAGTAACCTTGTTATCATAGCGTTTCCACTCCACAGGCATGGAGATGAGACGCAGGACAGGTTCGAAGAGACCGATGGCAACACCACCGTTGCGTGTCCACACGTCCACCATCGGGATACCTCCTCCGTAGTCGCAGTTGTTCATACCGAGGTAGTTCTGCTTGTAGAAACCCTCGCGAACGGGCAGTACCCAGTCGAGACGCGCAGAGGTGGACGACGGTTGGAGCGACCAGAGAACGGTGTCCTCGGGCGAAACAGCAGTGCGGCACATCTCGTAGGCACGGACAGTAATGGGTTTACCAAGATTGACGTAGTAGGTCTCGATACGTGTGAGACCCGGGTAGGCAGCAACAGGCGTAGCAGTTTGATGCTTTTCTACGATGACTCCGTTCTCGGAGTACGGGAACTGAGTCATCGTAGCCGCATCACACTCGAGCAGGTCGGTTTCAGGTTTAGGAGAACTGCAACCTGCAGCAAGTGCTACAATACCAATTACTACTAACCAACAAACTTTTTTCATTTGTTTTCTCTTTTATTCTAGAGAATCTAGAATTTCTAGAAAATCTAGGATTTCTTTTTTTATTTATACTCTTTCAGGATGCGCTCGGCGTTCTTGTTGTAGATCTTTTCCAGTACCGAGTCGGGCAGATAGAAACCGGAGAGAGGCCAATGGTAGTTGAAATCGTGGATATAGAAATGCTCATCGGCGGTCTCATAGACACGAAAGATATTGTGGTACATATCCGCACCCATTCCGTTGTCGGTACCGAAGACCACGCGGTCTTGGTATTTGATAAGGAACTCGCGGGTGGCACGGGGTGTCTGTGCAGCCTCAGCCACACGGGCAGCGATGTCCACGTAGAGATTGGGGTACTTATCCAGCAACGCACCGAGACGCGGGAGATCCTGGTTCATATTGAGGTAGTGGCACGCAATGAATATGGTGTTCGGGTTCTCGCGCACGGCATTCTCAAACGAAGCCATCAGACCGTTGTAGCCGAGGCAGCCGACCGCTGTGGTATCCACATGCCAGACGGCACCATTAGGCAGACCGTCGTTGTAGCGGTCTTGGGGGAGATACATCCAATAGGGTTCTGCAATATGGATAGAAATGGGCATGTGCAGTTCGCCGCACTTAGCCAAGACGGGTTGCAGACGCGGGTCGTCGAGGTGAATACCACGCCCCTCGGTGGGACGCGCGTAGAGGTCTCCCTCTCCTTTGTCGCCCATCTCGCCGACACCGACGACACCGAGTTTGTGGCATTTCTCGAGGTAAGCGATTGCCTCGTCGGCAGAACCGTCCTCGAGCATTTTAGTATAATCAAAACAACACCATACCTTAAAACGGTCGGGATAAGCAGCATAACGCTCAAGGATAGTCTCCACGGGGTCGCCAATCCATGCGCAGTGCATAACGTGGGTCTCGGTGATACCGCAAGCGTCCATTGTCTTCACCCATTCGGCAACCTCCTCCGGCGAAGTGGCATAATCGTGGGAGTGGAGATCGATGACAGGGAACTTGGCTTTCTCGACAAAGGTCTCGGGAATGTTATTGACATTGACGGGACGATAGTCGTTGAGCAGTATGGTATCCATCGGACTATTCACCTGCTTGGTTGCAGGCTGATTGGTGCAAGCCACCATTGCCAAAGCGGCAAAACCTATTACAAGTGTTTTTTTCATATTCAAACGGGTTTGTCCCGCACCCTTCAGAGAGGGGGCAAGCAGAGTATGTTATCGGGTTGATGTATCTATAAAAGTTGCTTATGGTATGCTTTATCTACCGTGTATCTACCGTATATGTACCGTGTATGTACCGTGTATGTACCGTAGTTGGTAGCGTGAGTCAGGCTTCGAATCCGAAGCGTTGTTCGGCGATGCGCTCAACCTCCTTGCGGGAGGTGAAAGCGCCCGTACCGCCTGCGGCGGTGGTATTGACCGCGCCAGTCATATTGCCGTATCGCTGGCAGTCCTCGAGTGGTTTGCCCTGTACAAACTGCGAGATAAAGCCTGAATTGAACGAATCGCCTGCGCCGATAGCGTCCACCACTTGGGTGTTGAGCATTGCCTCCTGCCGGTGGCGAAGCCCGTCCTTGGTAAGCAGAAGCGAACCGCGGCTGCCCTGCTTGATGACAGCGGCATTGATATAGGGCATAATCTTGTCGATTGCCTCGCTGACCGTCTTGCTGCGGGTAAGGGCACAGAGTTCTTTCTCGTTGGGCATAAAGACCGATATAAGCGGCAAAATCTCACGATAATCCAAGTCCCATTTCTCCACAGGGTCCCACTGTGTATCAAGTGAGGTGGTAACACCGTTCTCTTTGGCAAGGCGGAGGATCTGCATCAGGTCGCGCTTGAGCGCACTCTGCATAAAGACGGACGAGATATGGATATGTTTGGTGGCAGTGAACACCTCGGGATTGATGTCTGCCAACCCCATAGCGTCCATTGCGCCTTGATAGGTCAGGTTGGCACGATCCTCGTCGTAGTTCATGCAGATTGTTGCCCCGGTGGCATACTTGTCGGTACGGATGAGGTAGCGGGTATCGACATGCTTGGCTTGCAGGCTGCTTTCTACAAGGTCGCCAAAAGAGTCTTTGCCAATCATTCCACAGAAAGCCACCTTGCTGCCCAATGCAGCAGCATTGGCAGCAAAGATAGCGGTACTACTACCGAGGGTGAGGGTCATCTTGCGGGCAAACTTCTCCTTGCCAATCTCCGGAAAGCCGTCGATTTGGTTGAGAATCAAGTCCACATTCAGTTCACCAAGGGCGATAATGTCAAATTGAGTGGTCATAGTTTATGTGTTGATGAGTTTGTAAGTTTATGCGTTGTTTAATCGGTTTATTAGGGTAATACGTTTAACTATTTCACCCCATTACTTTTCCGACACCGCATAAAACACTCAGGTCCTACACCTATTAACTATTATTTAATGTAATCGTTGAGGTCAATGAGGTTGAAAGCGCGGTAGTACTTGTCCATATTATGTTCGATACGCATAAGGACTACTTCTTCGGCGTGGATACCGAGGTGTTCAAGGTTGTCGTAGAGCATCTGACGTGCCACCAAGGCTTCGGGGGTCTGCCAGATATAGCGGCAGCCTGTCTTCACGAGCCATAGTTGTCGGTCGGGGTCCACCTCTTTGAGATCTTTGCCGACTTCTTCGCCATGCAGCCATTTCTTCCAGCGGTTCGACTCATATACTTTCTGCCATAGCACATCGGTGATATGGCTGAGTTGTGCCACACGTCCTGCCTCGAACTGCTTTTTCTCCTCCTGTTCGAGTTCAGCCAGAGCGTCGTACTCGTTCATTGTGAACTCGGGTCCTACGTTGGCAGCACCCATACCCGACAGCGGATACTCCTCGGGGTTGCTGACATCGTCGGTGTAGTGTCCTTTGATATAACTGCCGTATGGGCGTACTTTGGCGGTCAGTTCGCGCGCCACTTGGGGGTCGAAAGTAGTGGTATGGAGGTCGGTGCCCACCTTGCCCACGATGAAGCAAGGCCATACATCTGCGAGTCCGACTTCAGCCAAACCGGCTTTCAGTCCGGTAAGGAACGTATCGAAAGTTTTCTCGTCTGCCAGTCCGCCGTGAACTTCCTCAGTACCCACCTCATAAGAGATTGGTGCGACATGGTGCGCTTTGCGGAAGTTCTCGGCATGGAGAATGAGTTCCACGGTACGTTTTACGACCACGTGAATATCAATGATTTGCCCCTTGGGCAGGAAAATATCCACGGTCGGATCAACGTGAATCAGGTCGTAACCGGCAAGGATAGCGGCTTCGTAGGATTTCTTCACACCCTCCATAGCCCGCTCGGTGTCCCAGCGCTCGATGGACTGTTTGTCTTTGAGCCATGGTCCTCCGTGGTCGATAGCCACTACGTATTGACCGGTGTAGTGGACAGCCTCCGCCTCGCGGCGCAGCACTTTGGTAAACTCCGCCTGTGTCATACCCGTATAGCCGCCGTCGCAGTCCACCTGGTTGAGGGTGGTAGCGAAATAGATAGGTGCGTTATTGCGTTTGGCCGCACGGAACGACGCGCGGATTACGGACAAGGAGTTGGGGCAAGCCGCAAACAGTGTGCGGGGTACACCGGTTTTTTCTTTGAGTTCCTCCATCACGCGGAGGATGTTTTCTGTCTTTGCCATAGTTGTTTAGTTTATTTGTTGAGAGTTGAAAGAGTTAATAAGTTGATGAGTTTTCTTTCTATTCTTCTATCTTTCCATCATTCTTATTCATAGATTTTGACGCCTTCTACCACGCGGTGGATATTGCCTGAAACGGAAGGAGTATCGGGGCATAGTCCGCGGCTGAGCGAAGTATAGTAGCCGAGCAACTGCCCGACCAGCACATAGGGCAGGATACCATAGATACTCGTCTCTGCGCTGCCGAAAGGCATAACGACCTGCAAGTCTTCTTTTACGCCGTCGATGACCACACGCTTGCCCGCGATAACGATGATTTGCGCCACGAGTCGGTTGTTGTCACTCACCTGTTTGACCAGGTCGCGCTCATACCGCTGGATATCCTCGTCGTCCTGCATCAGATAGACCACTACAGAGTGTTCGTTCACCACCGCTTTCGGTCCGTGTCGGAAGCCCAAGAAACTGTCGAACTTGCAAACCACGCCGCCGTCGGTGAGTTCCTGCAACTTGAGATGGCACTCCTCGGCAATACCTTTCATAGGTCCCGATCCGAGGAATACCGCCCGATCGAATTTACGGTTGGCTATCTCCTGCAGGCTTCCCGCATAGCGGTCGATGACCGTCTGTGCATTCTGTGCGATATGCTCCACCGCCTCCCTCTCGCTTTCGATAGTATCTATCTTGCTCAGCATCAAGCAGGTGAGGAGCATTGTGGAGAAACTGCTGGTCATAGCGAGACTCTTGTCATCGGTCTCCTCCGGAAGGAGAAGGGTCAGCACGTTTTCCGCTTTGCCGGTCTGCGCCAGATGTCCGTTTTGGTTACAGGTGATATATATATGTGCTATATTGCGGCAGATACGGTTTGCCAGGTTGACGGCTCCCACGCTCTCGGGACTGTTGCCCGATCGGGCGAAACTGATGAGCAGCAGCGGCTTGTCGGCATCGAGATAGTTCTCGGCATTGGTTACAAGGTCGGTGGTGGCCACCGCACGCACGTTTTCCCATGCTCCGCGCAACACAGGCGCAATCGCATCGCCGATAAATGCCGACGTACCCGCACCGGCGAGAACGACATCGGTCTCTTTGGTCAGATATTTTGCCAAGAACGCCTGTATCTCACTCTTTTTTGCCACCAACAGTTGGTATTCCTTGCGCCACATGGCAGGCTGTTGCAGAATCTCTTTGTGTGTAAATGTATTCATAATTTTGCTATGTTTTTCGCTCTAAAACGCTGCAAAATTACTGCTTTCAACATCAATAAATCTGCCACAAAATATGTTGAAAAACATGTTTATGGGGGGGGTAATTCAAGTATGTGATTTTCAGCACTTTACGGCTAAAAAATCGCCTTATTTTTCTTTTCGTAACCTTTCGAAATAAAGAAAAGGAAAAGGGGGATTATCATATTTCGAAAATATGTTGTATCTTTGCCGCGAAACAAAAACCGAAAGCCGTATGACACAACTGACAAGCACCTCTGCCAAAGCCCGCAGGGCGATGATACTCAACCTATTGGAGAGCAACAACGAAGTTTTTGTAACCGAATTGAGCAAGACGATGCACATTTCGGAAGTAACTATCCGAAAAGACCTGACAATTTTGCAGAATCGAAACCTGCTGGTACGCACGCGCGGGGGTGCGATACGGCGTCCTGTGGAAAATCAGAACGAAGATACCGCCATCGGGCAGAAACGAATGTTCAATTTCCGTGAGAAAGAGCGTATCGGTGCTTTTGCCGCCACGCTTATACAAGACGGCGACAACATTATGCTCGACTCGGGGACAACCACCCTCGAGATAGCCCGCCACCTCGACCGTTTCACCAACCTGACCATCATCACCAATGCGATGAATATCGCCACGGAGTTGATGCGCTACAAGCGTTTTACGGTGATTATTCTGGGCGGGCATGTGCGTATCAACAGCCATTCGACCGTAGGTCCGCTGGCACTGAACACGCTGAGCCATTTCAGCAATTACAAACTGTTTTTAGGTGTGGACTCGTTCTCTCTGGACGCAGGTATCTCCACCCCGAGTTTGGAAGAGGCGATGCTCAACCAGGCAATGATTGCGCAGGCACGGGAGACGATAGCCGTGTTTGACTCGTCGAAATTCAACAAACGCAGTTTCTGCCATATCGCCAATGCGGAGCAGGTGCAGGCCATTGTTACCGACAACAACCTGCCACAGGGTATGGCAAGCCGCCTCAAAGAAAAGAATGTGAGACTGTATCTGGCTTGAGTTGCCACAAAACGGACATAATAAAAGAGACTGCCTGACAAATATCAGGCAGTCTCTTTTTCTTTGTTTCCGAACTATATTTTTACTCAACTACGGTTTTCCAACAGGGGATTTTTCAGCGTACTTCCGTTTTGGGCAGGTGCTTTGAGCGGTAGATGGCACAGGCGGCAGCAGTGAGCAGCACCAAGAGCCACGGTATGTCACCTACGGGTATGGCTCCCGGCTCGCCTATACCTCCGCCGGGGCTTACCCGCCGCGGACGGCTCATAGCGGCGGGCGTTGTCTCGGATGTCTCATAGGGCGAAGCCGCACCGACAGCCGACAAGCCTGCACCGGACGTCATTGGGCAGGATGCGGCAAGCGCGGTATTGATGTGTATCCCACTTACATCATGCGGATATTCGGCACCCGCCTGCGTGATACGATAGCCGTTGCGCGAAGGCGTCCACGTGCGATAGTTGCAAGCCGTACTGTCGGACGTATTTTCACCGGAGCGGTATGACGAGACGGATGTCATATCGTCCACTATACCATACACAGAGCCTGTATATTGCGCATTGGCAGACAAGACCGGCAGCAAAGCCAGCAGGCAAAACAAGTATTGTACCTTTTTCATCAGGGTCAGAGTTTAGGAGTTAGTGAAGCAATGTTTTGAGAATATATTGCCGGTCTGCGGCAGTAACCACGACTGTATAGATGCCTGTCTGCGGCACTGCTACATCTACGGTTGCCGTAGCCGCCTGTGCGGCGAAACATACCCGTCCGAGCATATCATAGACTTGCACCATAGCCTCAGCGGGCAGGTGGGCAATGGTGAGCAGTCCGTTGCGGGTTATCAGATAGGGTGCATCGCCTGCAACCGATGCGATAGCGGTCTCCACTTTGGGCGCACGGCGTATATCCAGCGTGTAGCCCGTTATTGCCCCGCTGCCTGTGGCGGAGAGGGTATAGTCGGCTTGGAGCAGATCCGCCACCACCTTGCCATTATAGAGCAGGCAGACCGATTGTGCCTCGTTCACCCGGCTTACCGCACGGTTGAGCGACAGGGTATAATCGCCTTTGGCGGGTACATATATGCCGAGCGGGATAGCGTGGGCTTGTGCGTCGGGGAGGGCTTGGTATGCCATTTTGCCATAAGGCGCAACGGTGTATAGTTGCGGTTTGCTAGCGGCGGAGTACATCTTGGTCAGGTCGCGCCCGATCTCATATTCGTTGGTGTGGCTGTTGCCCACCCACAGACCGGCATTGTCTGCCGTGCTGCCATTAGCGAGCGTCAGTTCCACCAGTATGTCCTGCTCCGTCTCCTGCAGGCGTTGCGGGGCAAGCAACAGGCGTTGCGTCTTGCTGTAGGTGAGCGGCAGGGTATTCGATTGTCTGTTAGTCGGGTCAACAGCCTGCACGAAATAGGCGGTGAAGGGGCGCAGCGTTACGCCCTCTGCCAGCGACTGGGTGTAGGTGTTCTTGTTGCTGCCGTCGGGTATAGAGACATAGATATGATCTATATCCTGCTGTTCGCCTTGGCGGTCGGTACAGCCCATCTTCAGACCGGTGTTGTACAATCCCTCGCCCTCCGCGGCACCGAAGAGGGATATATACGGTGACCCGACAAAGTTCCACCCGTGGTGGCGTTTGTCCGCCGTGAGGTTGTCCGCCCAGTTGGTAACGGTGGTCTGTTTGCTGTCCGCACTCTCGGTGTATGCACTCTCGGTGGCGGGCGGGAAATTGACCGATTTCATCAGCGGTTCGTCGGCAGCGGGTACAAACAGTCCGATGATATAGCCGGTATAGGCTTTCAGCAAGCCGTCCTCGGGCATCATTGTCCAGTACTTGGACACCTCACCATAGGTGGTCTCACTGTTGCCGTCGCTCTGGCGGCGTTGCCCGTCGTAGTACTTGATACCCCAGTCCATACCATAGACCCCGAGCGGCTGTCCGTTGAGTTGACCGATGTCGGCGATGTTGCAGTCGTAAGGCAGCGAGAACGGGTACCAGTAGCGTCCGTCAATGCGCTTCACGTGGCTGACCTCTTTGACCGAGATAGCCGCATCGGCATCCGTGCCGTTATTGACAATAGCATAGGAGACACTGTCGTTGGTGGCAAACATACGCACTTTGTCGAGCGACATAGCCTGCCCCGCCGGGATAAGGAGACTGCTGCCGGTATAGACATACATATCGCGGAACTGCCGCTTGCCGCCCTCGGTGTGGGAGAGTTGCGCTTTGTCGCGAATGACCACATCGCAGGTTTTGCATATCTCGTCGGTCAGTTTGTCGCCGAAGAACGTGGCATTCTTGGTGTCGGCATCCTGGTCGATGATAATGGGTACTTTCTCCTCGCGGGTAGCCAGAATGGTGCCGTTCTTCTTGAGTTGCAGGCGCAGGTTGGAGCAAGCCATGGTGTCGAGTTTCGGCACGGGGATGGTGTAGGTGCCGTCCTCATTGCGGTTGCCCTTTATCTCCAAATTGGCAACTGAGTCATAGGTGGTATAATAGTCGTTGTAGTTGAAATCAGCGACATACGCAAAGCCTTCGCAAGAGGATTTGCTCCCTTTATAATTACCTCCTGTATCGTTTGTCTTAGAAACTTGTCGTCCTAACCATTCTTCTTTTGTCAAAGTATTAAATGCTCCTCTGTTTTTTGTTACTGCATTCTTTCCTGACTTAACCGCATTGCTGCGTACAAGCAGGCACCTATTGGTAGATAGTTCTATTTCTTGTGTCGGGTCTTCTATATTCCATCCAGTACCACACCATACATCACCCTCATCTCCCCAACTTGGTTTTTCACAACTTCCTTGTAGTGGCTTAGTATCATCTTCTTCATCCAATGCCCCTATAATATCTATCAACTCTGTTCCCCTAAACAATCCGATACTGGCTTGTCCGCCAAAAATCATTGTATTGGTTTCCACCATTACAGAAGCATCCATTTTATCGCCAATACACTCCACAATGTTGACACCATTATTTCTTGAATAATCATACGATGTCCCCTTTGTCCATATAATAATCTCTTCATTCGGAGCAATAAAACCCGTCTTCTTTTTTCCAAACGTACTTAAATTGGTAGTTGGCGAATACTGCGTTGCAGTCCAACTCGAAGTACCGATCTTGATAGTCATATCTTTCAGAGACAATGTATCCTTTGTACCATTGTAAATTGCCACCAACTTAACACTTCCTGTTGCTTCATAATATTTGGAGAAGAACAAGTCGTCGGCGATGTTTTGGTTGCTAGTGCCGTGGGTATGTTGATTTTCGACCAAGATACTAACTTCGTCGGCACCGGTTATTTCGGTATTCAAGTCCACGATAACGGCTTCTTTCTCCCATTCGACGATGCTCACCTCGTTGGATTCCGTCCGGAAGTTGGCTATTGCCGAAGCACACGAACCGTCTGCCAGCACTTGGTAATAGTAGTGCGTATTCTGCTCCAAGCCGACTATTTTGCAGGGAGAGGAAGCATTCTCCTCGGTTTTGACAAGCGTTGCGCCTTGTTCGTCGGCATAGATACGGACGGTAGCCGTTGCCGCTGTGGCACGCCATGTGATAGTGGCGGTATTAGCGGTTGCCGATACCCATAGGTCGACCGGCACATCATCGCACGTGGTAGTGGTGAAAGTCTCACTGTCAGATGCCGAGCAGTTGGTTTCCCCGCTTGCCACCTTGACGCGGACATAGAGGGTGTACTTGGTATTGGCTGTCAGTCCGTCGAGCGTCCATTTCACTTCGGTGGCTGTAGCGGTGATGCCGGCACAATCGTTCCATGTAACCTCATTGTCCATACTATATTCGTAACCGGTAGCCCCTTCTATAGCCAACCAACGCAGGGTAACAGCCGACGATTTCAGGGCAAACACATCCATCGCCGGTGCGTCATAGCGCACACAGGTCTTCTCTACAGGCAGTAGGCGCAACTGTCCCGTTTGCTTGTAGTTGCCTATCTTGCCTTGGGTAGCATCGTAGGAGAGATAGCGTCCGCTCTCTGCAGCCTGCAGGCGCACGAAGTAGTTGCTGAAATCGCTACTGCGCAGTTCCCATGACTGGGCTTGTTCGCTGTTGTTGGAGGACAACCATATATTGGTAGTGCCTTGGGCTGTAGAGCCTTGCAAGTACAGACCATTGGCGTTCTTCAGGCGTATGCCCGTAGCCGCTGTGTTCTTGGTACTGCGGTCGGCTGCGCTATAGACAGCGGTCTTGGGTGCTTCGGTAGCCTTGGTCGGATGGGTCTCATTGTCCACGCTGATAGAGTAGGGGGCTTTGAGCGAGGAAGAAGAGCCTGTACCCAAGTCGCTCGGCAGTGCCACCCAACCGTCTGTGGTCTTGGCTGCCACTACGAACTCCGCAGGCAGAGAGTGCCCACGCACCGTGATAGTATCCGTGGCATAAGTCGTTGTGCCGCCGGTCTTATACACGCGCAGCGCAATCTTGCCCTCTTCGATGATGTTGTCCGCCGACGGGGTATAGACTACCACCAAGTTGGCACTGTATGTACTGTTGCTATAGCCGGTTGCGAGTGTTACCGTCTTGCTACCGCTGCCATTGGTGCCCGATGTCTTGAGCGTAAAACCGTCGGTAAGGGCTGTAGCGGCAATGGTTACATTGGCTCCGTCGGCATTCTTGTCCAGATTTTGTGCTGCGATAGCAAGTGATGTTACCGCTTCCACCCAAATACCCTTTGCCGATGTTACTGCTATATCCCCTGTACCCGTGATACGCGGTCCGCACGCCGGCGAGGTGGTGTATTCTGAAACAAACACCGGTACATAGAACTGCAACGCGGCTCCCATGGCATCAGTCGAGAAATTATTATATTCCGGAGCATATATTGCATAGTAACTAGGATAAGTGGTATTTTGCAGGCTATATCCATTTGCAAACGAGGCTATGCTCCAACTATCCTTTGTGGATGTAACTGTGAGATTATAGTGGGTTGAAGATTCTGTTATATTTAAGTATTCGTCATTTTGCAGAAAAGAATACTTGTCTCCATCCTTTTTGACTTCCCATATTAACGCAGCATTTGTTACATCATTAATCAAATCATTGTTTATTGTAACAGAGGTTGCCGTAAGATAATACTTCTGGTATGTCGTGGAATTGAGGGCTTTCTCTTCCTCCTGTACCACAATTACCACTTTTTGTCCATCAGTCAAATCTGCCGGTTTACCTTTTCTAAACTGTGTCTTCGATGCGGTTTTTCCCGTGTACTTGTACACCGCATAGAGGGTGGTGTTGGCATTGGGCATGGTATATGGGAAAGAGACCTTGGTGTAGGTAGTGCTGCCTTCTGCCACCTCGGCGGTTGCCCAGCCGTCAAAGACATAATTGATAGGGTCGGTGCATACGCCTGTCGGGTCTGCGGGTTGCGGTACCTCTGCGCCTGCATAGTAGTTGCCTGCCGTACTCTTGCTACCGCGGTCATTGAGCGTGAGCGTGTATTTGGCGGGCGCAATGGTAATGGTCTTGCTGTCTGTTCCGCCACAATAGGTTGTGCCACCGGTGGTGGTGTATGATTGCGAGGCGGTCAGCGTGTATGTACCCTCTTGGGTGAATGTGATGGTGGTGCCGCTCAATGTTGCACCTGTAGTGGGTGTAACAGCGTATGCAACTGCTGTACCATTACCCCCTGTGGTGTTAAAGGTTACTACAGCGTTGCCGTCTTGACCTAAGTTGGCTGTCTCCTGCGACAGGGTCAGTGCCAATGCTTCTGCAGGGGCGGTGCAATCTACACATTCGGTGATATAATCGGTGTAGGAAATGCCTGCTGAGTAATGGAACAAATATACAGGACTTTGCCCTGAACTATAACATGAAAAAATTGTATTGCTACTATTATATCTCAACAAATTCCGTGTATTGTCTCCTTGTGCCTCTATTGTAGCAGCGTTATTGCTAAAAGTGATACTCCATTTGCCGTTGTCATTATTAATGGTTTGCACTCTCAAATAATTCTTTAATGACGATGCGGCGTATAAATACCCTGTGCCATCATAGAGTGTCCACATATCTTTTGCGCCACCTAATGTGAGTTTTGCCAAAGCGGTGCTGCTCCAATCAACAGCCGCACGATTATTTTCATTTTGACCGCCTAACACCTTACCATTATTTGCGGTAGAGGAAGAACCTATCGCATATATCTCGCCTGCAACCAAATCCTTTTCACTTGTTACGAGTTTCCACCCACCTGCTCCACTGCCACTTTTCGTTGCAAATACGGCATAGTAGGTGGTGTTGCCTGTGGGTATGGTGTTGGCAGTAATGAATTCGGGCTTATCGTTGGTAGGTGTTGCACCGATATTGGTAATACTCCAACCTACAAACACTTTGTCCGAACAGCCGCTTGGTGCGGACGGGTCTGCAGGCAATGTACCAATCGCATCCCCCTCTGTAACTTGTGTGGTGGTAGCATTGCCATTGGCAGACCAAGTGATGGTGTATTTGGGCGGGGCAGCAGTGGTGAAGTCGCCTGATTGGCTGTCTTCGCTGTCGCAGTAGGTAGCCCCGTCGCCTATGGCTTTCACTGCCCAGATATAGCCCGTTTGGGGTGTGAGGTTAGTGAGTGTATAGGTAGTACCGGTGGCGGTTGCCTGCTTTGTTCCGGGGTTCTCTGCATCGCCATACGTGATTTTGTATTCTGTAGCGTTGGGAACTGCCGTCCACGACAGGTCTGCAGTGGTAGCCGTGATATTGGATGTGTTCAGTCCTGTAGGTGTTGCTAATGACGTGGTACAAGGTACAACGGTGATAGTGAATGACGTTGTGGCTTCGCAGTAGGTCGCGTCTGCCGCCATAGTAGCATTGATAGTGTAGGTGCCGGCTGTTTCTGCATAGAAAGTATTTCCCTCTATAATTACCTTTTCATCATCGCAAGCGTACGTAATTGCGCCAGTGGAACCGCCTTTGTTAATAGTAAGGTTGGTGGACATATCATACAAATTGGCGGCTTCAGACAGCGAAATAGTCTTGTCCTCTATCGTAAATGTCGGAGTGGCGCAGGGTGCAGCCGTCTCGTAAGTAATGACTATCGAAGAGAAATAACATGCACCGCTTACTTTTAATTGAAAATAGGTATCTCCGCTATTTTTAACATTTATGGTTGATGTGGTTGTTCCTGTTCCAGCCGAAGTGGTAGGCTTGGAGGTTGTTCCTGTTGTAATAGTGTATGTTTTCCCACTTTTGGCAACATTTACAGTAATACTTTTCAAACCGGGAATGGGTGTCGTATTGTATAAGATGCCACTTCCTTTGCTACTATTCATTTGGATACAGTCTTTGTTGTTAGCACTTCCTTTATACCCTTGGTCTATAGTAAAGTCAAAGTTTTCTATAGTGGCAGTCTTTGATGCATAAGTGGTGGTCAAATCAAAACTGCTATAAGTCAAAGTAATAGTCTTGGTTTCTGCCCAAGCATTCATACTCCCTACAGCGAGCAGGGTAAGGATGGTGAGAAGTAGTCTAAATTGTTTCATTATATAGAAAGTTAGAAATTACAACACAATATATGAGATAGCAAAAAGTGCTTTTTGTTAAGATTTAGGAAACAGGAAAGGTGGCACAAAGGTAGCCTATCCTATGCGCATCCTATGCGCATCCTATGCTGTTTGGAACGAAATGGAAAAATGTACGATTGTTAAGATTCTGCATATTCTTTCTACTTAAACAGGAACGTTAATTATCGTGTAATTAGACGTTAATTTTTGAGAGGAACATATAATTATCCATCAATTGACCATTAATACTCTTTCTCCATTAATGCCCATTAAAACATCATCGGGTATCATACTCCGTTAATTACCGTTAATTTATCGTTAATGCGAGGTGTGGTTCGTTTTTAAGAACGTTAATTATCGTGTGATTAGACGTTAATTTTTTGAGAGAACATATAATGAGCCATTAATTTGACCATTAATTTTGTTCATTTCTTCCCTTCGGCTGCACTACATAAAAAGAAAAAGAATTTCAGACACGAGGTCGGAAATCCTTATAACGAAAGCGAATACACCCTACGAAAAGCCGGCATACGCATAGCCGACAACGCAACCGCTGTGTTGGCAGCGAACATACGACAGGCAGCCGCATAGAAAAACGTTGTGCGGGCAGAGCGCACTATGTAAGCGAGGTATATCATATAGTGGGATATTTGCAGGGAGGGGCAATGCAACAATCATCATCACATTCTTGGGTACAAAAGTACTGCTATTTCAAAAAACTCACAATAGCATATAGATAAATTAACAGAAAATTAACAATCATTTTAAGCACCGATCATGTATATACAGCCGATATACCTATCAACATATAATTATCATTCATCAGACGTTAATTGTTTTTGTAAGCATCTTACTTCCTTTGCGGCAAATCGTGGCGCGTGCGACAGGGTTCCCGCAAGCAATGCGCAGTGGGATGCAGGCTACGCACACAATGGTATTGTGCGCCACTATATGCCGAGCGCATCAGTTATTTTTATCTGCGGATTTATGCTCTTTTGCATAGCAGCGGCAGTAAGGGGCAAGCCCGCAGCGGTTGCAATGCGGGGTGCGGGCTTGGCAGACATAACGCCCGTGGAGCAGCAGCCAGTGGTGCGCCTTGGGGATGACGGCGGCGGGGATATATTTGGTGAGTTGTTTCTCTGTTTGCAGGGGCGACTTGCTGCCGGTGGTCAGTCCGAGCCGCTCCGAGACACGGAAGATATGGGTATCGACCGCCATAGTGGGTTGGTTCCAAATCACGGCACAGACCACATTCGCCGTCTTGCGCCCCACGCCGGGAAGGGTCTGCAGGTCGTCGATGTTATCGGGTACCTGCCCGCCATAGACACTGCAGAGACGCTGCGCCGTAGCCACCAGATGGGCGGCTTTGGCATTGGGGTAACTGACGGAACGGACATATTCCAATATATCCTCCGCCGATGCTTGCGCCATCGCCTCCGGAGTCGGATAGGCGGCAAAGAGGGCGGGCGTAACCATATTCACCCGCTTATCGGTACACTGCGCAGAGAGCATCACCGCCACAAGCAACTGAAAGGAATTGTCGTAGCGGAGTTCCGATTCAGCCACGGGCATATTATTCGCAAACCACGACAAGATATGTGCGAAACGGTCTTTGGTTGTCATAGGTTGCCTCCGTTAAAGTTTTCTCCATTAATGCCCATCAAAGTTCCATCAAAGCACTATCGGAAATGATTCTCCGTTAATTGATCGTTAATTATTTTCCTATTCGGCATCGCGGGTGTCGCGGTAGGTGCGGCTGAGGTATTGCAGGAGGCGGGTGGCTTGCTGCTGCACCGCCTCGGTGTCGGCAGAGACGGGCTTGTGCTGCAGGTGGAGAAGCATAATCTGATAGAGCAGCACGAGACACGCCTCAACATCGGACATAGCAGGGCGGTCGGTCTTCGACTTAAAGAGTGCCAGCGAGGGGGTCAGTTGCAGCACCGCCGCCCGATAGGCGGCTTCCTTATCGAGCAGGAGCAGATGCAGTTCTTCCAACTCGGTGAGGGCGTTCTTCGCCAACTGGATATGCCCTTTCTCCACCACCCCCTCGCGGTGCATCATCTCGCTGAGTTCATGCAACTCGGGCGTAGCGTCCGCCTGTGCGGGAAAAGCCCGCAGGTAGTCCTCAATCTGCCATAGATAGAGGATATATTCGGCAATGTTGTCTTTCTTATTCTTCATCGTCGTCAAAATCAAGGTCGTCCAAATAGTCGTCGCTCATAAACATCTCTATCTCGCGGCGGTCTTTCTTGGTGGGGCGTCCCGTACCGCGGTCGCGCCCTGTCTGCCCCGCGAGGCGTGCCAGTTCGAGCAATTCGAGTTGGTCGGGCGAGGTGATGTCCTGCAGATAGTCGGGCACGAGTTTCGCGCCGAGGCGGTTCTCCGCCAACTGCTTGATGCGGTAGGTGTAGGTAATCGGACCTTTGCGCACCGAAAAGACATCGCCCGTATGGAACGTGCGGGCGGGTTTGAGTTGCGTACCACCCATCGTAACGCGCCCTTTCTTGCAGGCGTCGGCAGCAATGGTGCGCGTCTTGTAGATACGCATGGCGAACAGGTATTTATCGACTCTTACTTCCATAGATAGGGGGAATTAGGAATTATTGGGGCAAAGCAGTTATTTCCCGTTATACAGGTTCATAGTGCGGTCGATGCCTTGCAGGCAGAAAGACGGGATGATGTCGCATACCACTTTCATTCGGTCGGGCATCTGCTGCTCCTCTGCGTCCGTCCACTTGCCTAGGACGAAATTGCACTGTGCACCGCGGGTGAAATCGTTACCGATACCGAAACGCACCCGTGCATAGTTCTCCGTGCCGAGTACCGACTGGATATTCCCCAACCCGTTATGCCCGCCATTAGAACCCTGCTTACGAATACGGATAGAGCCGAAAGGCAGGTTCAGGTCGTCCACCAGCACGAGCATATTCTCCACAGGAATTTTCTCCTGCCCGAGCCAGTAGCGCACGGCATTTCCGCTGAGGTTCATATACGTAGAGGGCTTGAGCAGCACCAATTCCGCATTCTTCACACGGCATTTTGCCACCATTCCGTAGCGTTTGTCCTCCCATACGGCGTTCACTTTTTCGGCAAACGCATCAATCATACGGAAACCGATATTGTGGCGCGTCCCGGCGTACTCGTCGCCTATATTGCCCAAGCCGACAATCAGAAACTTCATATATTCAAGTAACAATTAAGAATTAACAATTAACATACCCGGTATCTTCTTTCCTCCATTCCCGACACATAAATAAATTAACAGGAACCTTTTTATGACTCTTTATACGGCTCTTTATATGGTTTTTAATGGAGAAAATTAACGACCGACCAATTAACGGAAAACTGTACCCGACAATGCCTTATTTGAATCATTTTCGACTATTTTTGGCGAAAACAATTAACGGAGACCGCGTCCAAAAGCAAAAAGAGCGGAAAAGCCGCTGCTCTCCGCTCTTTTGTAAGTGTCCGTTCCGCTCGGATTATTGTGCAGCAGCACTCTGACGGGTTGCTTTCACCTCTGCCACGCAAGCATCTTTCGGATTCATCATCGTCAGACCCTCGATATGTACATCGCCGACGGCAATCTTCTTGCCCAAACCCAGTTCGGTAACATCGATAACGACACGATCGGGGAATTGGGTATAGATACCGTTCACTTTCATCTTGCGCATGTTCAGCGCCAGTTTACCACCGGCTTTCACACCTGCTGCGTGTCCTGTGAGTTGGATAGGTATCTCAACGGTTACAGGTTTGTTCTCGTCCACGGCGAGGAAATCGATGTGCATCACATTGCCGCTCAGCGGGTGGAACTGCATCTCTTTTACCACAGCGGTGCGTTTTGCATCGCCGATGGTGAGCAATACGATCAGTGTGTCAGGCGTGTAAATCAACTGACGCACGTCAGCGGCAGCCACGGCAAATGTTACATTCTCCCCTACTCCGTAGATGTTGCAGGGAACGAGGTCTTTCGCGCGAAGTGCCTTGGCGGCTTTCTTACCGAACTCCGCACGGGGAGTGCCGGTCAATTCAAACGTTTTCATTGTGTTTTGTTTGTGTTACTCAATATGGGGCAGTAGAAACATACTCTGCGTACTCGGTGAGGCTGCCCGTATCCCATCACACCTGCCCCAAAGGGCTTAAAAAAAGAGCCTTGCAGGCTCTTCCTTTAGTTGTCCAACCCGGAATCGAACCAGGATTTTCAGAACCAAAATCTGACGTAATAGCCTTTATACCATTGGACACTGTTGCCGTTGAAATCCGCTTGCGGTACACCCGTTTCCAAGAGCCTCAACGCCTGCTTTCCGGAACAGCATAAGACACACTCCCGCAAAAGCGACTGCAAAAGTACTGCTTTTTTTCGAACTGTGCAAATATCTATTGCATTTTTCTGCTTTTTCCGGTAACGGACAGTTCCAAGCGCACTCTATATTATACAGGGTAACCGCATCAAAATTATGTATTATTCCGAAACCACAGACACCATTCCACAGACACCATTCCGGGGACGCGGACGCCCCCGTCCGCGGTCGGTTTGCCACCAAACCGTATGACTATGCTTCGCTTGTGGAGACGTGAAGCGCAAGGCAGGTGCGCTCGCGCACTGAGTGCCGTAGCGAAGCGAAAGCCTGTGGCTTGAGCAGAACTCCTTATCGTCCCGCGTCGTTTTCGGCTCGAACTGCAGATACGTTTCATTATGTCTTTCTGCCGGTACCGAGAATACTATTTAGAGGACTATTGTATTGCTTTTTCATTGGTTCGTTACTATTTTGATGCGGTTGTCCTCTCTATAGTTATTATATACACTTTATGCACTTTCCGTACCTCCA
>DGIN01000097.1:34708-42479 GCA_002387325.1 Bacteroidales bacterium UBA4621
GACGTAGAAAGAAAAGGCTTTTCTGCATAAGATAAGCCTGCTTTTTATGCAGTTTATGCACTACAATTATTGCATATTCTGCATAAACATTGTTTTGACGCGGTTGCCCTATGCGTGCATACTATGCAGCGCAAGAGACTACACGCGTTTCTGATAATGGTAGTCGGAATAGTCTTTGTCGCGCGTGCTGTCGAGACGGGGATATTTGTTGTGGAACTTGCAGCGCAGATTTCGCCACCATCGGGCGATGTCGTTTCCCATGCCGTGCCGCCACCACAGGAGCAGCAGCCATCCGAAAAGCATACCTCCGAGGTGTGCAAAATGTGCCACATTGTCGCCCGTGAGCCCGGTCATGTCTCCGAGTCCGGCAAAGAGTTCGATAAGCGCATAGACAATAACAAAGATACGGGCGCGGATAGGTATAGGCACAAAGAGTATATACATCGGCACATTGGGGAACAGCCAGCCGAAAGCAAACAGCACACCGAAAACGGCACCCGAGGCACCGATAGTAACGAGACGGTTGGCGTAATCGGCAGCCTGCAGGGCTGGAAGCATATTGAATGTATGCTGGAACATCAACGCCCAGACGGCTTCCTGCACGAGAGCGGCACCAACACCGCAGACAAGGTAGTACGTCAGAAATTTGCGGCTGCCCCACTCGTTTTCCAACACCGGTGCAAACATCAGCACAGCGAACATATTGCAGAAGATATGTCCAAAATTGGCGTGCATAAACATATACGTAAACGGTTGCCAGAAATAGAACTGACTTGCGGTAAAATAGTGGAGTCCGAAGATATTGACGAGTTGGATGCCATAGCGTTGCAGTACGGCATCAAGCATCCAGACGACAAAATTCGCAAGGAGCAGGTAGCGTGTAACTGTAGGTAGATTTCTCATAACGGGTGCAAAAGTAGTAAAACTGACGTATATTCCTGTACAAAAAGTGTGCATTTTTAAACAAAAATGCCATTTTTACGGAAAAAACACCTTTTTTATTGGTTCTCTGTTTGCAGTTTCGCTTTTTTGTAGTATCTTTGCAACCGTTATCCGTAGGCTTTGCCGCCTGTTGGTAAGCAAATTAAACGTTTAATTACTAACCCAAAAACATTTTATTATGAACAAGGCTGAACTCGTTGCTGCCATTGCAGCAAAGGCTGAAGTATCGAAAGCAGAGGCACAGAAAGTGCTTGACGCTGCATTGGATGTAACCGCAGAAGCATTGAAAAAAGGCGAGAGCGTACAACTCGTAGGTTACGCTACTCTGTCGGTAGTAGAGAAGGCTGCCCGCAAGGGTATCAACCCTGCTACCAAACAGGTGATTGAAATTCCTGCAAAGAAAGCAGTGAAATTCAAAGCAGGTGCCAAACTCGCTCTCTAATCAGAATCAGCGAATAGAACGAGTTGCTCAATTTGGGCAACTCGTTTTGTGTCGCCCTGTCTCCTGCCTGCCGTACAGGCTCAAAGGAGACAGTGTTATGGTATAAAATCTGAAAATTTAAGGATAATATGTTGAATGTAATTCTTTGCGGTGCCCCCGGTAGCGGAAAAGGGACACAATCCGATTTCATTGTAAAAAAATACGGTTTGCAGCACCTCTCAACAGGTGATGTGCTGCGTGCGGAAATCAAGTCGGGCAGTACGCTCGGCAAAGAGATAGAGGCAATCATTTCAAAAGGCGAATTAGTTCCCGATGCAAAGATGATTGACCTGATTGACAATTTCATCGAGAACCTGCCGAAAGACTCGAAAGGCGTTATCTTTGACGGATTTCCCCGTACAGTGGAGCAGGCAAAAGCCCTGACCGAACTGCTGAAGAAGCACAATATGAACGCTGTAATGCTGGATATGTTCGTAGAGGAAGAGGAGATTATCCAACGCCTGCTGAACCGCGGCAAAACGAGCGGTCGTGCCGATGACAACTACGAGACTATCAAACAACGCCTGCAAGTGTATAAAGATGTAACGAAACCCGTTGCTACCTATTACCTGCATAACAACAACTATTTTGCCATCAACGGCAACAACACGATGGAGGATACGTTTGCACAAATCGACAACATCCTGCAACGCGTAAAATAGGAACTTGTAAATGTGTAAATTGGCACATTTGGAAATTGGCTTATTTGGAAACAGACTCACTTATGCCATCAAGCAACTTTATCGACTACGTAAAAATCTACTGCCGCTCGGGCAAGGGCGGAGCGGGAAGTATGCACTTTCACCGTGCCAAATATCTGCCCAAAGGCGGTCCTGACGGTGGAGACGGCGGTAGAGGCGGAGACATCATACTGAAAGGCAACCGCAATCTATGGACGCTGCTACACTTGAAATATCAAAAGCACGTGATGGCAACCGATGGCGGAAAGGGCGGTGAAAGCCGCTCTTTCGGCAAAGACGGTGAGGACAAGATTATCGAAGTTCCCTGCGGCACGGTGGTTTATGACGGAGATACGGGGGAATATATCTGCGAGGTAAAAGAACATAATGAGCGTGTTGTGCTGCTGAAAGGCGGTCGCGGCGGATTGGGCAACTGGCACTTCCGTACGGCGACCAACCAGGCTCCGCGCTATGCACAACCGGGCGAACCTGCATTAGAGCGCAATGTGATTTTGCAACTGAAAGTGCTTGCCGATGTAGGCTTGGTCGGGTTTCCCAATGCGGGCAAATCCACGCTGCTAAGCGTAGTATCGGCAGCCAAACCGGAGATAGCGGATTATCCGTTTACAACACTGACGCCGCAGTTGGGTATTGTGTCGTACAGGGACGGGCAGTCGTTCTGCATGGCGGATATACCGGGTATTATTGAAGGCGCAGCCGAGGGCAAAGGTCTCGGATTGCGTTTCTTAAGGCACATAGAACGCAATGCGGTGCTGCTGTTTATGGTGCCTGCCACGACAGAAGATATAGAGGCGGAATATAACATTCTGCTCAGCGAGTTGGAAAAATACAACCCTCAGTTGCTGACCAAAGCGCGTATATTGGCTATCAGCAAATGCGACATAGGCAAACAACCCGATACACGGACTCTGTCGGACAAATTAGGTATTCCTGTGGTGGCCATATCGTCGGTAAGCGGGTTGGGTATCAGCGAACTGAAAGATATGCTTTGGACGGAACTGAACAAAGAGCAGAACCGGGTGATTGAGATTTCACATTCGCCGATAGACGTAAAAACGGTTGAGAAAAGCGAGCAAACGCAAGAGGAGAGCAACGAACCGGAAACGATTTACCTAAACGAAGTGGAAGAAGAGTGGGATTTGAACAAATACAAGGGAATCGGTTGGGACGAGTAAGGAATTTTGCTTTGAGTTATTACGTAATATAATGGGCGGTATTAAACTCCTATCTGCGTACCTCTCCGGCGGAGAGGTTGGAGAGGTCGGATGAGTATGTACGATCGGGTCATAGAATGGCGGGAACGCCACATCAGTGAGAAGCAATTGGTATTGCTTCTCAGTTTCTTTGTGGGCTGTTTTTCCGCTTTGGCAGCGATTGTTCTAAAGACATTCATCCATTTCATCCAGTGGTTTATAGAGGAGCATCTCATTGCCGGTGAGCATACGTGGTGGTATCTTATCTGCCCGATGATTGGTATTGCGCTGTCGGCATTGTTTGTGCGCTACATCGTAAAAGACGACATCTCACACGGTATCACGAAGATCCTGTACGCTATCTCACAGCGCAAATCAATTATCAAAGCCCACAATATGTGGACATCAATTGTCGGGTCCGGACTGACTATCGGTTTCGGCGGATCGGTCGGTGCAGAAGCACCGATTGTGCTGACCGGTGCTGCGATAGGGTCGAACCTTGCCAAAGCATTTCGTCTCGAACAGAAAACGATGATGCTGATGATTGGTTGCGGTGCCGCAGGGGCAATAGGCGGTATTTTCAAGGCTCCGATTGCGGGTTTGGTATTCACTTTGGAGGTGCTGATGATGGACTTGACAATGGCATCGGTGGCTCCCCTGCTGATTTCATCGGTAACGGCAACCGCAATATCCTATATAGCGACAGGCTCCACGCCGATGTTTCCGCTCAACACCTACGAGGCATTCCATATATCGAACATTCCGTGGTACCTGATTCTGGGTATCGCATGCGGGTTGGTGTCGCTCTATTTTACGCGCGGAATGAACCGGCTGGAACAATGGATGAAACACAAGGTACAGAATTTCTGGTTGAAAATTGCAGTTGGCGGTGTAGTATTGGGTGTGTTGATATTTCTGTTTCCGCCCCTCTATGGTGAAGGATACGGGGTAATTACGCAATTGATTAACGGAGATTCGCTGTCGGCATTGGAGAACAGTCCGTTTGCACGTTTGGGTACGACCGCGTGGGTAGTAATAGGTTACTTTGTGCTGGTGATTGCCTTTAAGATTGTGGCATCGGTAGCGACCAATGGCGGTGGCGGTGTAGGCGGTATCTTTGCACCTTCGCTGTTTATGGGTTCGTTAGTCGGTTTCGTTACGGCACGGTTGCTCAACCTTGTCGGATTGGGCGTACCTGAAACCAATTTTGCCCTTGTGGGTATGTCGGGACTGATGTCGGGCGTTATGCATGCACCGCTGACAGGTATATTTCTGATTGCCGAACTGACAGGCGGGTATCACTTGTTCATGCCGCTGATGATAGTGTCGGTTGTATCATATTTAACCATCAAACTCTTTGAACCACACAGCCTGTATGCTATGCGTCTGGCACAAAAGGGCGAACTGCTGACGCACAACAAAGACCGGAATGTTCTGACACTATTGAAGATGGAAAATGTGTTGGAAACCGACCTGACTACCGTATTCCCCGAAATGACCTTGGGCGAATTGGTGAAAGTGATTGCTGACAGCCACCGGAACATATTCCCCGTCATTGACCACGAAGGACATCTGAAAGGCGTGCTGCTGTTGGACGAAGTGCGAAATATCATGTTCCAGCCGCGACTATACAAGCGTTTTACGGTTGGGCAACTGATGACTTCGCCCGAAGCGATACTGACGTTTGATATGCCAATGGAAAAAGTAATGGAAGTATTTGAGGATACAGGGGCGTGGAATCTACCCGTAGTGGACAACGAGCGGCGTTATCTGGGTTTTGTCTCCAAATCAAAGATATTCAATTCCTATCGGCACGTATTAGTGCATTTCTCGGAAGAATAGAGGATACAGAATGATAGAATGATAGAATGATAGAACAATAGAACAATAGAAAAGAGACTGCCCATACTTGTGTCAGGCAGTCTCTTCTTATTTTCAGCATAGTGTGTTCGGTTCGTAATGACGCCATTTATCAATGAGAGCAGTCATATCCTCCGGCCATTGACTGTCGAAGAACATCCGCTTTCCAGTACGGGGGTGAGTAAAACCAAGCGTTTTGGCATGCAGTACCTGCCGCGGACAAAGCGCAAAACAATTCTGTATATACTGTCGGTACTTCTGCGTGCGCAAGCCTTTCAGTATTTCCATTCCGCCATATTTCTCATCGGCAAACAAAGGATGCCCTATGTGTTTCATATGAACACGTATCTGATGGGTACGTCCGGTCTCAAGACGGCATTCCACAAGGGTAACATACGGATAACGTTCCAACACCCGCCAATGGGTGATTGCCTCTTTTGCGTTTGGATTCTCCTCCAAATCCCATACTTTATATATGGTGCGGTCGCGGTTGTCGCGTGCCAATGCTCCTTCGACAGTGCCGCTATCCTCCGCAAACGTTCCCCATACGAGGGCATTGTAGGTGCGCTCGGTAGTATGGTCGAAGAACTGGCGTGCGAGGTTGGCTTTTGCTTCAGGAGTCTTGGCAATAAGTAGCAATCCGCTGGTATCCTTGTCGATACGATGTACCAGACCGACACTCGGGTCATTGATGTCCGGAGACTGCGTATGGCGGGCTTTGCTTTGTTCTTGGAAGTAGTAGGCAAGAGCATTGAGCAGTGTATGCTCATAGTTACCGTGTCCCGGATGGACAACCAATCCTGCCGGTTTATTGATGACCAAGACATCATCGTCTTCGTACACCACGCTGAGGGGGATATTCTCGGGATAGACGGTATAGTCGTGCGGCTCATGATCCAACAGAACCTGAACAATGTCGAGCGGTTTGATTTTATGGTTAGAGGCAACTGCTTTCCCGTTGACCCACACATTACCCGCATCCGCCGCATTCTGTATGCGGTTGCGCGAAGTGCCTGCCATATGTTCGCTCAGGTACTTGTCCACCCGCTGCGGGGTCTGCCCTTTGTCCACTTGGCAACGCCAACGTTCAAACACCTCCTCTTCATATTCCTGAGGAATGGTATATAGTTCTTCTGCCATTTTTACATCTCCGTGCTGAATCATCAAAAGAAATCTTCCTCGCTCTCCTGAGTTTGTGTAGTGAGGGCTTTCTCTACATTGGTGGAGAGTTTCAGATTTACCATAGAGCCTTCCAACAGTTGTTCGCCCCCGACGGGATTTTGGAAATAGACCACAGCGGTGTTGCTGTTTTCCGCATTTTCGGTATCATATTCAACAGAACCGACCGTAAGCCGTTGGGAAAGTAACAAAGAACGCGCATTGGACAATGTCAGTCCTATCAGGTTGGGTACGGACACCATTTCCGTTCCCTTTCCGAAGCCGACAACCAATGTAACCATACTGCCCTCATCAATACGTTCGCCAGGCAGGAGAGTGCGTCCATTCTGCTTGATGTCCAGCACCAGATCTTTGTATTCCGACGGCTCATATTCATATTGATCACTTACGCAGAGCCCCATAGAACGGAGAGTGGCTTCCGCCTGACGATAACTCATATCATGCAGATCAGGAACGGGTATCCGGCGACGGCAATGCGCATTAACGACCACATACAGTGTTCTGTTCTTTTTGGCGTGGCTGTTGGCAGGCGGTATCTGCTCCACAATGGTACCCAAAGGAACAGAATTGGAATAGGTAGAATCGGTTACCTGCAAATTCATCCCCACAACCGTTACTTGCGGTTGCGCTTCCTCTATATACATTCCTACCACGTCAGGCACCTCTATCTCCACCCCGTGTTCCGTATAGTGGCGCAGCCAAAAGTACAGACCTGTCAAGAGAATAACTACTATCAAAATGGCTAATAGTATGTTTTTTAAGACGAAAAGTGTCGATTTTGATGTAAAAAATCCCTTAATATCCATAAAATATGATGTTTATTGTGCAAAATTACATTTTTTTTTGGATATGTGCAAAAAACATACTATTTTTGCACCCGATTTCCGAAATAACTCGGAGGTCTAATTTTATTTAATGCATTAAGGTTATGAAGAAAGTTCTTCTTATCGCTGCTGTTGCGCTGTGCGCAATGAGTTGCGGCAACAAAAACGCTAAATGCGAAAAAGGTTCCTGCTGCGATTCCGCTGCTACTGTTGCTACTGAGGAAGTAGTTGTAGTAGAGGAAGACACTACCGCAGCAGTTGCAGACTCCGCAAACGCAGTTGTTGTTGAGGAAGTTGTAGAGACAGTTGCCGAGTAATTTGGTTTGTCGAAGGTACAACGAAAAGGGCTGTTGACATTCGTCAGCGGCTTTTTTTATATATGTATCTGCGATATGCCCAATACTTAACGCCCCTATTCTGTAATTATCAGACATATTATGTTCCTTTGCTGCCACAGAAAAAGAACCCTGTTGCCAAACACAGGGACAACTATCCAATAATTCTTATAATAGAAAAGTCGGAGTATTCTGCATAGGGCAACCGCATCAAGACAATGGCTTATATGATATTTATATACAGTTTATACTTTAC
>DGIN01000052.1:0-1021 GCA_002387325.1 Bacteroidales bacterium UBA4621
TGAATTATGAATTATGATTGCAAAGATAGTACAAAATCAAGAAACCTGCAAATCCGGTTTTCTGTTCATTGTCTTTTTACAGCATATTTTGTCTTTTTACAGCATATCTGCAAGGGTGAGTGCGGTCATGGCTTCCACGACGGGGACGGCACGTGTGGCGACACAGGCATCGTGGCGACCGGGTACGGTACGTGCAATGCTGGGCGTGGGTTTGAAGACGCAGCGGAAGACGACAGGCGTGCCATCGGCAATGCCGCCCGCGATACCGCCGGATATGGCATTGGCTTCGCTCCCGCGCAGGGCGATGCCCTCGAAACCAGTGCCGTAGTCGAAGCCTTTGCATGCGTTGATGCTCATAACGGCAAAAGCGAGGTGTGCCTGCAGTTTGTCGAATATCGGTTCGCCTGTACCTACGGGTATGCCCGTGACGGTGCAGCGGATGATACCGCCAATGGAGTCGCCATCAGCACGCACGGTGCGAATGACCTCTTCGAAACGGTGCGGGTCGGTCTCCGTTCCCACCTGTATGAGTTCGGCACGGATATGAATGCCTTTGGCACGCAGTATCTGTTTGGCGATACAGCCGGCCACCACGCGGGCGGCAGTCTCTCGGGCAGAGGCACGTCCGCCGCCACGCCAGTCGCGGATACCGTATTTCTGCATATAGACCCTGTCGGCATGTCCCGGACGACAGTTGTTCTTGAGCCACTCGTAGTCTTCGGGGCGTGCATCACGGTTGCGAATCAGGAAGGCAACAGGGGTACCGAGTGTAACACCATCGATGACTCCGCTCAACCATTCCACCTCGTCGGGTTCGTGTTTGGCACGCTCGGAGGCACCGGCAATGCCCTGTCCCGATCGGCGCAGAAGTTCGCTGCGGACAAGGTCGAAATTGATATGCAAGCCTGCCGGGACGCCATCCAAGACGCCGCCGACAGCCGCTCCGTGCGATTCGCCGAAAGATGTAAAAACGAAATGCGAACCAAATGAGTTCATTGTGTATAATTTTATAAAATTCCGC
>DGIN01000052.1:1071-1197 GCA_002387325.1 Bacteroidales bacterium UBA4621
TGTATAATTTTATAAAATTCCGCAAACAACAGAAATATACAGAATATGCATTGTAAAAAATGCATATTATGCATAAAAACGCCGGCTTACCCTCCGCTAAAAGACCTATTCTTTCTACGTCCTTTC
>DGIN01000052.1:1266-5294 GCA_002387325.1 Bacteroidales bacterium UBA4621
CGTAATGGGTATATGGAGGTAGCGAGATTGCATACTATGCATATTTTACCCGTATTTTACCCGTATATTACCCGTATTCCGCTTTGCAAAATTACAACAAAATTTGCGGGTATGCAAAAAAAATAGTAATTTTGCACGTTTTGAAAGATACATTCATTTAATTGTTATGAAAAAGACTGTTTTCTCTGTATTGTTACTCACTATGGTGGGGCTGTTTTGCAGTTCGGCGGGTAAGCGACCCGTTACTCTGTTTATGGTAGGTGATTCGACGATGGCTGACAAAGAGGAGTTGGACATCTCGCCGGAGCGCGGTTGGGGTCAGTTGTTTCCGACCTATCTGACCGGCAATATCGTAGTAGAGAACCACGCCCGCAACGGGCGCAGCACCAAATCGTTTATTGCCCAAGGTCGTTGGGGGGAGGTGATGAACCGCGTAAAGCGTGGCGATATTGTGCTGATACAGTTCGGGCATAACGATGCTAAACAATCCGATTCGTTGCGATATACCCCGATAGCCGATTATGAAGCGAACCTGATGCGAATGATTGGCGAAGCGCAGAAAAAGAAAGCGCACGTGCTACTCTGTACGCCTATCTCGCGCCGCTATTTCAAAGACGGTGTGTTCTATCCCCGTCACGGCGGTTACCCTGAGGCGGCACGGCGTGTGGCGAGACGTATGAATGTTCCTTTGCTGGACTTGGAGAAAAGTACGGCAGAGTGGCTGACGGGTCTCGGTGACGAGCAGAGCAAGCAGTATTTTATGAATGTGTCTGCGGGCGAGTGCCTCAAATACCCCGAAGGCAAGACCGACAACACGCACTTGCGTGAAGCAGGCGCATTGGCGGTAGGCAGACAAGCCGCCGAGCAGCTCAAGGCTCTGGATTTGAAATGGATTTCCAAATACATCACATTGGATGACAAAGATGTGGTTTATACCACGCCGTGCGGAGTCCACTATTAATTAACAATGAATAATTACCAATTAACAAGCATGGGTTATTGATGATTATATTCTCTTGGTTTATATGAAGAGACAAGCGATACTTTTTTTATATTTGTTGATTGGGACGGCGGTGCTGTTTGCGGAGCGGGTGGAGATGCTGCCATTCGGTGATATGGAGCATTGGACGGTACGGTACATCAAAGAATCGAGGTTTTTAGGCGGGAAGACACGCACTCTCTACTGTGTAGCACCGACAGACACCATTCGCAAGAATGCTCCCTACCTATACGGCAAAACGGGCAGTCCGTGGTCAACGAGCAATGCCTACGCCAATGTCATCGGTATAGAGAAGGCGGCTTGTACGGCAGTACCGGAACGCCGCGAGGGTGGTGGTACATGCTGCCGGTTGGATGTATCGATGATAGGTGTACGCGTAATGGGAATGATTGACATACAAGTGCTTGCAGCGGGTACGCTCTATACTGGTCGCACGATAGAACCTGTTACCAGCGCAAGCGACCCCTACAAGAACATTGATTTCGGTGTCCGTTTCACCAAGCGTCCGACGGCATTGCAGTTTGACTACAAGTGCCTGGTTTCTCCGGAAAACCAGGTATGGTACGCCAAGGGTTTGAGCAAGCCGCGCAAACAGGAGGGGCACGATCAGGCAGAGGCGTATCTGTATCTGCAACATCGCTGGGAGGACGAAGAGGGGAATATCCATTCGGTGCGTGTAGGTACGGCTTATGAGCGTTTCAACAAATCACAGTTGGAATGGCAGAACGGTCATCGTGTACCGGTTCACTACGGGGACATCACCGGCGAGCCATGGTTCAAACCGTATATGGGATTCAACACCAACCAGCGTGCGATGAACTCGAAGGGCAAGATGGTACCCATACAAGAAGAGGGGTGGGACGCCACCAAACAACCGACACATATAGTGATTATGCTCACAGCGGGACGCTACGAGGCGTTTGTGGGGCATGCGGGGAATGTGATGTGGGTGGATAATGTAGGACTGGTTTACGACAAATAGCCGTGGGTAGTTGGTATTCATTATCTGTTTTGGATTGTTGCCTACTGGGTTCGTTGGGGCTTGTTTTTGTATTTCAGGTGTATTTCTACGCCCGTTATATGGCTGCTCCTGCCCGCAAGATGCGGCACGACAGGAAAGCACAACCACCCGACATCCACCCGACATCCACCCGTGTTCCGCCACAGGGAGTGTCGGTGATTGTATGCGCCCGCAACGAGGGGTACAACTTAGAAGCCTATCTGCAGGCATTGCTCACGCAAGACTATCCGTTGTTTGAAGTGATTGTAGTGGATGACAGTTCGGAGGATAACACTTCGTCGGTGATAGACAGGTATATATCTATGGATACACGTGTGCGGACGACCTTTGTGCCGCACGAAGCCCGTGTTGGGAGTTCGAAAAAACTGGCTCTGACTCTCGGTGCGAAAGCCGCCAAGTACGATTATCTGCTTTTGACAGACGCAGACTGCCGCCCCGAGAGTACACATTGGATCAGTGCGATGACGAGCGGCTTTGACCGCCCCGGAGCAGAAGTGGTACTCGGCTATGGGGCATACTTCAAAGACCGTGGCGAGATTAACCGTATGGTACGGTTTGACACGCTGTTTAACGGGTTGCATTATATGGGTGCGGCATTATGCGGGCATCCGTATATGGGTGTGGGGCGCAACCTTGCCTATAAAAAAACGCTGTTTTTTGAAAGCGGCGGTTTTTCGCACCTGATGACCGAGCGTGCAGGCGATGACGACCTGTTTGTCAACCGCGTGGCAACGGGTCGAAACACAGCGGTGGTGGTATCAAGAGAGAGCCTGACATGGTCGGTATCGAAACACACATGGCGCGAGTGGCTGCTACAGAAACGCAGGCACCTGAGCGTGTCGCCACGATACCGTTTTGCCACAAAGTTCCGACTTGGCGTGGAGCCGATGACACGCGGAATATTCTATGCACTGCTTATCGCAGCCGGCATATGCGGGTCTCCTATGGTATGGATTGTGGCAGCAGCACTGTTTGCAGTGCGACTGCTGATGCAAATCCTGATAATAGATATATCCGCATGGCGTATGGGGTTGTCTATGTTTGGATTGAGTATACTATGGTATGATATTTGTTTGCCATTGGTAACGCTGTATATACTTATCACCCAGCCGTTCCGTCCGAAACAGAGATGGTAATGTGTTTTGGGAACGTGTAATTATCGCTAATACAGCGTGAAGCCACGAATGCAATGCCATTAACGTGCAACCACAAACATTTGCATAGCAAATAACCAACACAAAGTAAAATTATGGAAGAAAAGAAACTGAACATCAACCTGACACCCGATGTGGCGGAAGGAAAGTATGCCAACCTGACTATCATCTCTCACTCGCCCAGTGAGTTTGTTTTCGATTTTGTCCGTATGATGCCCGGTATGGAGCAGGCGAGCGTGAAATCGCGTGTCATCATGACACCCGACCAAGCCAAGAAACTGCTTTTCGCCCTGCAAAACAATATCGCCCAATACGAGAAACAATTCGGCAAGATACAGAATCCCGGCGGTCCTCTTCCCGGTAGCACATTGCCTATGTCTTTCGGCGGCGGTGAGGCGTAACTCAATGCGTAATGCACCGTTAAGTGCGCCGTTTGAGAAGTTCTCCGTTAATTGACTGTGGATTTCCCAAAGTGTAATAACTTACAAAATTTAATTATCAGTACTATGAAAACTTTCCCTGCTTCCCAACTGATTATCAATGATGATGGCAGTGTATTCCACTTGCACCTCAAACCCGAGTTTTTAGCCGACAAGATCATCCTTGTGGGCGACCAAAACCGCGTGGATATGGTGGCTTCGTTCTTCGACGAAGGCAGTATAGAATGTAACGTACAAAGCCGTGAGTTTCATACTATTACGGGTAAATTCCACGGCAAACGTATCTCGTGTATTTCTACGGGTATCGGTACCGACAACTGCGATATTGTGATGAATGAGATTGATGCGCTGGCGAACATTGATTTTGCCACCCGCACCGAGAAAGCCGAGAAACGCAGTCTGGAGATTGTGCG
>DGIN01000052.1:5456-10436 GCA_002387325.1 Bacteroidales bacterium UBA4621
ATTTCCGACCTCGGTTTCGAGAAAGCCCTGGTGGACTTTATCCATTATCCCGCCAAGGCGGCTGTACCATATATTGTCAAAGCCAATGAGGAATTAGTGGACCGTATTGCGAAAGACGATATGATGCGCGGTTGCACTATTGCCGCCAATGGTTTCTACGGGCCACAAGGACGTGTGCTGCGTGTAAACATCGCCGTACCCGACATCAACGAGCGTATCTCCGCTTTCCGCTACGAGGGGCAGCGTATCACCAACTACGAGATGGAAGGGTCGTGTATCGCCGGTCTGGCACTGCATATGGGGCATAAGGCAATGACCGTCTGCTGCGTCATCGCCCAGCGCAAGGCAGAGGCTGCCAACACCGACTACAAACCCCGTGTGAAAGAACTCGTCCGCACCGTGCTGGAACGGATCTGATTGAGGTAATTAACATAAACTCCTATGCCGCAGAGCGGCAAAAAATCTAAGTAAATCTCTTTGATTTTTACATTCATAAATTGCCATAAATCTTATCGCCTACGGCGGCAAAGTAGATTTATTGAACTGACGATAATGAACGTTCAAAATTCATCCACATAAACTTATTTATTTATGCGTAATCTATTTGTTTCAATCACAGTTGGTGCGTGTGCGCTGCTGTGTGCATCGTGCCAAAAGAACCAACCCAAAGAATTTAATTACAACGTGGACAAGTTTTATGATTTGGAAATCCTGCGCTATCAGGTACCCGGTTTCGAGGAACTGACATTGCAGCAAAAAACCCTGGCTTATTATCTCTCGGAGGCGGCTCTGCAGGGACGCGACATCCTTTTTGACCAGAACGGGCGTTACAACCTGCGTATCCGCCGTGCATTGGAGGCACTCTATACGAATTATACGGGTTCGCGCGAAAGCGAGGAGTTTCTCAACTTTGAGAAATACTTGAAACGTGTGTGGTTCTCCAACGGTATTCACCACCACTACTCGGAGGACAAGTTTCTGCCCGAGTTCTCGCAGGAGTGGTTCTGCAACGCCTGCAAAGAAGCGGGCGTAACCTACGACGCAGCCATTCTGCCTGTGATGTTCGATCCTGCCGTGATGTCCAAGCGCACCAACCAGCAGGACGGACAAGACTTGGTGCTGACCTCGGCTGGCAACTACTACGAGGGCGTTACGCAAGCCGAAGCCGAGTCATACTATGCAGCGCACAAGGACAACTCGCCCGAACCGATATGGGTGGGGCTGAATTCCAAACTTGTCAAAGAAAACGGCGAGGTAGTAGAAAAGACCTATAAAGTGGGCGGAATGTACGGAGAAGCACTCGAAAAAGTGGTCTATTGGCTCGAAAAAGCCCTGCCGTATGCCGAGGACGACGCACAGCGCGAAGCGATTGAGAAAATGATCGAGTTCAACCGCACGGGCGACCTCAAGACTTTCAACGAATACTGTATCGCATGGGTAAAAGACCTCAACAGCCGTGTGGACTATATCAACGGTTTCACCGAGGTTTATACCGACCCACTCGGTATAACGGGCGCATGGGAGGCAATGGTCAATTTCAAAGATATGGAGGCAACCAAGCGCACTTCAATCATCTCGGCGAATGCACAGTGGTTCGAAGACCATTCCACCACAGATCCGAAATACAAGAAAGAAGAAGTGAAGGGAGTGAGTGCGAAAGTTATCACCGCTGTTATTCTCGGCGGCGACTGTTACCCTGCTACGCCTATCGGCATCAACCTGCCCAACGCCAACTGGATCCGCAAAGAGTACGGCTCCAAGTCCGTAACCATCGACAACCTGATGCACGCATACAACGAGGCTGCCAAAGGCAACGGTTTCAACGAGGAGTTTATGATTGATGATGCTACACGCCGTCTCTATGAGCAGTATGGCTCTATGTGCAATGACCTGCATACCGACCTGCACGAGTGCGTCGGACACGGATCGGGCAAACTGCTGCCCGGTGTGAGCAAAGATGCGCTCAAAGAGCATGCCTCCACTATAGAGGAAGCGCGTGCCGACCTGTTCGGGTTGTATTTTATGGCAGACCCGAAACTCGTGGAACTCGGGCTACTGCCAAACGGCGAAGCATACAAAGCGTTCTATTACCAGCAGATGATGAACGGTTTGATGACACAACTCGTGCGCATAGAGCCGGGCAAAGATGTGGAGGAAGCACACATGCGCAACCGCCAACTGATTGCGCAATGGGTCTACCGGCACGCAGCAAACAAAGAGGTGGAAATCGTGGAACGCAACGGCAAACACTATCTGCAAATCAATGATTACGAAGGACTTCGCACACTCTACGGTGAGTTACTCGCCGAGATACAGCGTATCACGTCCGAAGGCGACTATGTTGCAGCCAAAGAGATGGTAGAGACGTATGCCGTCAAAGTGGATCAGCCGCTGCACCGCGAGATTTTGGAGCGTTATGCACACCTCAACCTCGCCCCGTACAAAGGGTTTGTCAATCCCGTTTACACACCAGTATATGACGCAGAAGGCAATATCACCGATGTGAAGATTGACTACACCGAGGGCTACGTGGAGCAACATCTCCGCTACTCGCACGACTACTCGTGGCTGCCCGACATCAATTAAGAACAAAAGACAAAGAACAAAAAATAAAATGCTTTGCATGTTAATTGTTAATTCTTAATTGTTAATTGAACTGCCCATATCGAAATCGATTGCCAATCGTCTGTTGATTTTGCAAGCCCTGCACGGAGACGGTTTAATGCCCGTCTCCGCTGCCAATATCCCTGACGATGTGCGTTTGCTGCACAATGCTTTGCAAAGGCTTAATGGCAGCAGGGTACAGACATTGGATGTGCGAAACTGCGGTACGGCAATGCGTTTCCTTACTGCCTATTGTGCGCAACTGCCAGGCTGCGATGTAGTGCTTTCGGGTACGGAACGTATGCAGCAACGCCCTATCGGGCAGTTGGTTGCAGCACTACAAGAATTGGGTGCGGACATTGAATATATAGGGGAAGAGGGTTATCCGCCATTGCATATCCATGGCAAAGAACTGCCCCGCAAAGCGGTGCATATAGAGAACCCTCAATCCACGCAGTTCGTCTCGGCACTGCTGCTGATCGGCATACCCGTAACAACGAATATCGTCTCGCCCTACATAGAGATGACCCGCACACTATGCCATCAATTTACCCATTTACAAATTTACAAATCTACAAATTCTTCCATAGAATCCGACTGGTCTGCCGCTGCCTTTTGGTATGAATATACCGCCCTGCACGGAGGAACGTTGTCTTTGCGTGGGTTACAACGCAACTCCCTGCAAGGCGACAAGGTGGTGGCAGACTTTTTTACCCGCTTCGGTGTACAAACCGTCTATCAACAGGACGGCATAATCATCTCGAAAGACAACACGGAATACGCATACGACACGAAAATCGCTTTCGATTTTACCTATTGCCCCGATCTGTATCCCGCCGTGGCTATCACCTGCGAACAACTCGGTATCCGATTGGCTGCAACCGGCACGGACTCGCTCCGTATCAAGGAATCCGACCGTCTGCGAACCGTGGCGGAACACAGTGTCTGTGCTGACCACCGTATTGCGATGGCTCTTCTCGCAGCCGGTCTGCCTTGCGATGACACCGCTTGCATCAACAAATCGTACCCTGATTTCTACCGACAACTATGCGCATTGAACGGATCGTCCCGCGCCGAGGCATAAACGATGAGAACAAGGGCAAGAAACACGCCCTTTATCGCCTCATATCCGCCTCTACTGCCGACTATGTATGGCTGCAGGACGATGACATCGTTCCGCCCACTGCCACCGAAGAAGAAGCACTCTGCGCCATCGGCGATGCGGATATGCTCATTCTGCCGCTGCGTATGGAGCCGGAGACAGCCAAGCCATCCCTGTTGGAACGCTTGCAGATAGCGGAATACGCTGCTATCCAGCAACTTACCCTCGAAACCGCCGCACGCGGGCATGCGGTGATGTGCAGCGGGGCAAATCTCATCGTGCGCCGCGAGTGTTGGATAGAGTCGTATGCCGACCTGCACCCCGACATACCGAGCGGCGACGATATGTTCCTCCTCGAGTCGTTCAAACGCCGCGGACTGAAAATCAAAACGCTTTCTCTAAACACTCAACACTCAACACTCAACTCCTTCACCGCCACCGTCCGACCGCAGACCTCGTGGCGGACATTCTTCCGCCAACGTATGCGCTGGGCAGGCAAGGCACCCGCTTACACCGACCGCGACATACTGCTTTGCGGTACGTGGGTGGCAGCAACGAATATCCTGCAGTTCCTCTGCCCGCCTGCGGTCTTGCTCAAGTTTCCGTTTGACTATGCACTTATCCGCCGCCGCGAGCCAACCGTATCGTTAGGCATAGCCTTTCTGCTCGCCCTACTCTACCCCTACTATATGCTCATCTGCCTTGTCGGCGGTATTGTGCGCACTCACACCGCAAAAGCCCACGTCAAAACATGGTAACAAAAAAGAGACTGTCTATATTTGTGTCAGGCAGTCTCCTTTTGAAATGTAAGTTAATGGGGAAATTATATATTCCCGATAAAATAGGAATTAACGTCTAATATACGATAATTAACGTTATTCCCGCAGTCTGGCAGCCAGGCGTTCGCGGAGGCGTTTGACGTCCTCTTCGAGGGCGTTGCGCCATGTGCGGCGGTCTTCCTCGGGGTCGTTGTCGGCAATGCCCTCGCGGAACATCTCCTCTGCCAGTTCGATAGAATGTTCTATGCTGTATTTCTTTCCCTCCTCGGCGTACTGCAGTTCCATACGTTTGCGTTCCTCGGGATTGTCGAGCCAGTAGTCGATGGTCTTGGCGAGGTCGTCGCTGTCCCCGGGAGCAAACAAACTGCGTTTGTCGAGCGCAAACTGCGGCGTTGCCGAGCGGTCGGAATTGGCAATCACAGGCACTACACCCGTGGCAAACGCCTCGATACACGAGATAGCCTCTATCTCAATATCCGCCGCATGCACATAGAG
>DGIN01000086.1:0-15214 GCA_002387325.1 Bacteroidales bacterium UBA4621
GAAAAAACTCAACAGAAGACCACGAGAAAAATTGAACTTTTCAACCCCGAAAGATTGCTTCTTCAATTATTTTCCCTAACTTTGCACAAAATTGCATTTGCTATTGGACAGTACCCCGAAAACTCATAAAACAAAATAAGAGGGAAAGAGGGGAAGCATTGTTATTGCGCATATCAGAAAATTGTTGTAACTTTGCAGGCTAATTGACAGATAGACTAATTTTACAAAATTGATTGATATGGTTCGTGTTCGTTTTGCGCCCAGTCCAACCGGTGCATTGCATATCGGCGGTGTTCGTACCGCGTTGTACAACTACCTTTTTGCCCGCCAGCACGGTGGTGTGCTGCTGCTCCGTATAGAGGATACCGATTCGACCCGTTTTGTGCCTGGTGCGGAGGAGTATATCACGGAGGCGCTGGACTGGTTAGGCATCGAGATAGACGAGGGTATCTGCAAGGAAGCCCCCAACGGAAAGGGTCCGCACGGACCGTACCGCCAGAGCGAGCGGCGTGAGATTTACCACCGGTACGTAAAGCAACTGCTTGACTCGGGACATGCGTATATTGCATTCGACACCCCGGAAGAGTTGGAGGCGAAGCGTGCGGAGATACCTAATTTCCAGTACGATGCGCGTACTCGCGGTCAGATGCTCAACTCACTGACGCTTTCCAAAGAGGAAGTGGAAGTGCGTATTGAGCGCGGGGACAAGTATGTAGTGCGTTTTTTGGTGGAGCCTAACGAGGAGGTTCACGTGCATGATTTGATTCGGGGGGAGGTGGTGATTAACTCGAACATATTAGACGACAAAGTGCTGTACAAGTCGGCTGACGATTTGCCCACTTACCATCTTGCGAATATAGTGGACGATCATCTAATGGAGATTACGCACGTTATCCGCGGCGAGGAATGGCTGCCTTCAGCACCTCTCCACGTGCTGCTTTACCGTGCATTCGGTTGGGCAGACAGTATGCCTCAGTTTGCGCATCTGCCCTTGCTTCTGAAGCCCGACGGCAACGGCAAACTGAGCAAGCGTGACGGTGACCGGTTGGGTTTCCCTGTATTTCCGCTGGAGTTCCGCAACCCGAAAGACGGGAGTGTGTCGTCGGGTTACCGCGAGAGCGGTTACTTTCCTGAGGCGGTGATTAACTTTCTGGCTCTGCTGGGCTGGCACAACACGGGCGACCAAGAGTTGTACACGATGGAGGAGTTGAAACAGCAGTTCTCTCTTGAGCGTGTGAGCAAGGCGGGTGCGAAATTCGACTTTGAGAAAGCCAAATGGTTCAACCACCAGTATTTGCAGCGGAAGAGCAATGAGGAGTTGGCAGAGTTGTTTATGCCCGTATTGGCGCAGCACGGTGTAAGACCTCCCCTAACCCCTCCTTCAGAGGAGGGGGATGCAGAGTCTGCAAAGGCTTTCAAAGAAAAGGTTGCCAAGGTGATTGGGCTGACGAAAGAGCGCGTGAACTTTGTGCGGGAGTTGTGGGAGCAGACGAATTTCTTCTTTGTCGCCCCGAGTGAGTATGACGAGAAGTCGCTCAAGAAGCGTTGGAAGGAAGACAGTCCGCGCCAAATGGAGGAGTTGCTGGCATTGTTAGAGTCTCAGGAGGATTGGTCGTCAGAGGCGTTGGACGCAACAGTTATGCCCTGGATAGAGGCGAAGGGGTATGGTGTAGGTATTGTGATGAATGCATTCCGTATCTGTCTGGTTGGTGCCGCCCGCGGTCCGCATATATGGGCGATTACCGACATACTTGGCAAAGAAGAGACTCTCCGCCGTATGCGCACGGCACTAACCGTTCTTAATCCACAGTTATGATATTGATATTCAGTGCCCCGAGCGGTGCGGGCAAATCGACTCTGGTGAATTACCTGTTAGGCAAGCGCGACGACCTGGAGTTCTCCATTTCAGCGACCACCCGTGCGCCTCGCGGTCAGGAGCAGAACGGACGGGAATACTATTTTATCAGCAATCAGGAGTTTGAGAGACTGATAGCAGAGGGCAAATTAGTGGAATGGGAGCAGGTTTATTCCGGTACTTACTACGGCACTCTCAAGAGCGAGATAGAGCGTATAGAGGGTGCTGGGCATCATGTGGTGTTTGACGTGGATGTGAAAGGGGGGATTAACCTGAAGCGTATATTCGGCGATCGTGCCAAATCGTTCTTTGTGGCTCCCCCGTCGGTGGAAGAACTGCGAAAGCGTTTGATTGGTCGTGCGACCGACAGCCCTGAAAAGATAGAAGAGCGCGTTGCCAAAGCCGCCACCGAGATGGAAGATGCGCCGTATTTCGATTGTATCATTGTCAATAACGATTTGGCTTCGGCGGAGAAACAATTGGACAAGGAGGTTAGTGATTTTCTCGGATAAAACTCCGGTTGTATCTACTTGGTCTCCGTTAATTGCCGTTAATTAATCGTTAATTTTTCCATTAAAGACCATATAAAAGTTCATTGAAAAAGAATCCGTTAATTGCACATTCTCCACATTGAAAATCGGTATTTACGGCGGGTCTTTCAACCCTGTTCATTTCGGTCATACGGGGTTGGCGAGGTGGGTGGCAGAGCACACCGACTTGGACGAAGTATGGATGATGGTCAGTCCGAGCAATCCGCTGAAAGACAGTCATATCCTCGCCGATGAGCGGGTACGTTTGGAGCAAGTGCGCGAAGCCGTAGAGGCGATACCGCACGTAAAAGTGTCCGATTTTGAGTTTCACTTACCCCGTCCGAGTTACACCGCCCATACGCTTCGTGCGCTGAGCGAGGCTTATCCCGAACACACGTTCACCCTGATTATAGGCGCGGACAACATAGTTATTTTCGACCAATGGCGCGAATGGGAATATATACTCACGCATTACCGCCTTTTTGTCTATCCGCGACACGGTGAGCAATGCACAAAGCACAATGCACAATGCACGATGAGTTCTGTAATTGAGCGATTGGCAGCCACGGTCAGTCAAGATACGGGGCTGGATATATATGGTATTGTTTACCTTTATGACGCCCCTTATTTCGACATTTCCAGCACAGAACTCCGCAATGCAAAGAAATGAGTTGTCCAGTATGTTATCTATATGGCAGGCTTGTCTCCTGCATAAACGCCTTTTGGCACGAAAATTGCGCAGCATTTGCGTAGTTCGTTTTTTTTATGTAACTTTGCAGGCTCATTTCACAGAATGAAGAACAAGTATTTTGCCATATTGCTGATAGGTGTACTTTTTGCGAGTTGCGGGGAGTATCAGAAGATATTGAAATCGACCGATGCCGAATACAAGTATCAAAAAGCATTGGAGTATTTCAACGACAAGCAGTATGTAAAATCCCAGACGCTGTTAGACGATGTGGCATCATACTATCGCGGGACAGAGCGCAGCGAGGATGTGCTGGCTTACCTGGCACGCAGTTATATGGGGCAGAAAGACTATACTTCTGCCGCCGACTATTACCAGGCTTACATCCGCAATTATCCGAAAGGCAAATATGCCATTGAGGCACGATTCCAACTGGGGCATTGCTATTATCTTGATTCTCCCGATGCACGTCTCGACCAAGAGATTACGCGCAAAGCGATACAGTCGTTCACCGAGTTTGTGGAGTTATATCCAGACAGCCCCTATGCCGAGCAGGCATACACCGAGATGGGTGAGATGTATGACAAGTTGGCACAGAAGGAGTATCTGAATGCGAAACTCTATTATAATTTAGGTTCGTATTTGGGCAACAACTATCTGAGTTGCGAGATAGTGGCGAAAAATGCGCTGAAGACCTATCCGAGCAATTCGTATCAAGAGGAACTGAGCTGGCTGATTTTGCAAGCTAAATACCAGCAAGTGCTGATTTCGTTTGAGGACAAGAAATTGGAGCGTGCGCGAGATGCGCAAGACGAATACTACAGTTTTATTACCGAATACCCCGACTCGAAACACCGTTCAGCGGCGGACAAGATACTCAAAGACATCAGGAAAATAACGAAAGAATAAGTCTGCGCATTGTTACGCAACAGTATATGTTCGGGCGCATTGACGCTGCGAACCGCAAACACAAAACCAAAGATACAAAGATATGGATTTCAAACAATCGAAAGCACCGACCAACACGATTACCCGCGATATGAACAAGTTGGTAGAGCCTGTTGGCAACGTGTACGAGACCGTGGCAATCATTGCCAAGCGTGCAAATCAGATTAGTGCCGCACTCAAGAAAGAATTGGACAGCAAGTTGCAGGATTTCTCCACGCCCCAAGACTCTATGGACGAGACCTACGAGAACCAGGAGCAGATTGAGATTTCGCGTACTTATGAGCGTCTGCCCAAACCGACGCTGCTGGCTACCGAGGAGTTTGTAGAAGACGACCTTGTATATAAGAGCAGCAACAAAGACGAAGCCCTGAAGTAACGGACAAAGAACAATGGACAAAGAACAATGGACAAAAAATGGAAATGCTTTGCATATTAATTGTTAATTCTTAATTGTTAATTGTACATTGTTAGAGGGCAAGCACATATTGGTAGGTATCAGCGGCGGTATTGCTGCCTACAAAATTCCCGAACTGATACGCCTGCTGCGCAAAGCGGGGGCGGAAATAAGGGTGGCAACAACCAAGAATGCGTTGGAGTTTGTTACCGAATTGACCTTGCAGACCCTATCGGGCTACAAGGTCTATTCTGATGTGTTTGCGGCTATCAACGAGCACTCCACCGAGCATATATCCCTACCCGACTGGGCGGATTTGATGGTTGTGGCACCTGCTACCGCCAATGTACTTGGCAAGATGTGCAACGGCATAGCCGATGATGCACTGACCACCACTTTTTGCGCGATGCGCAAGCCAGTGGTGATTGCTCCGGCGATGAACAACAAGATGTACCTCAGTCCCGCCACGCAAGAGGCGATGCAGCGTTTGTCGGGATGGGGAAACATCACGATGTTAGATTGTGCGGAGGGTGAGTTGGCTTGCGGCACAAGCGGTCGCGGGCGTATGCAGGAGCCTTCCGCCATAGTAGAGGCTGTATATTATGCTCTGACGGAGAAAGATTTGTGCGGGAAACGTGTGCTAATCACCTCCGGTCCCACACAAGAGAAAATAGACCCCGTGCGCTATATCAGCAACTATTCCACCGGCAAGATGGGCAGTGCTCTGGCACAAGAATGCCTACGGCGCGGTGCTGAGGTAGTTGTTGTAACCGGACCGGCGCAATATGCCCCGACACGAATGGAATTATTCGGGGTATCATCCACTTTGCGTATTGTCCATGTCGGGTCAGCACAAGAAATGTACGAAGCGTGTATGCAAACGTTTCCGATGTGCAATATAGCCATTCTCTGCGCAGCGGTGGCGGATTTCACCCCCGAGGCAGTAGCACCGCAGAAGATAAAGAAACAGGCGGGTCAAGACACACTGACGCTGACGCTGTGCAAGACACACGATATAGCCGCGTCTCTCGGACAGCAGAAGCACATAGACCAGATATTGGTGGGTTTTGCGCTCGAAACACATAACGAAGAGAACAATGCACTGCACAAGATGACAGCGAAAGGATTAGATATGATTGTGCTGAACTCGCTGCAAGATACGGGGGCGGGGTTTGCCTGCGATACCAACAAGGTTACCATCTACCACAGCGACGGACACCATATTGCCTACCCGTTAGAATCCAAACAGCAAGTGGCGCAAGACATAATACAATGCATAGTGCATAATGCATAATGTACAATGTACCCAAGAGACTGCCTGACAATGTTGTCAAGCAGTCTCTTTTTGTTTCTCAGTAGTATCCTATGCCGCAAGCGGCAAGAATAAAAGAAAAGTTCCTATTGTACAGAGACGCATCTTCACCAAATTCTATAAACTCTCCACACCCTATACGGCATACCTCGGACGGGGCGTCCGCGTCCCCGGTAGGAAATTAGTCCAACTCCTATGTAAACACCGCTTATGCTATGCAGAATCACCCGTTAATAACCCGTTGTATATTTTTTGCATAAACTTATATCAGGGGAGGGGGAAAAGAAAGGTTCTTTGTCTGATAGCCCCCCTTCATATGGAAACAAAAAGCGGGAGGCTGCCTATTTGTAAGACAGCCTCCCGCTTTTTTCTATATTGTTCTATCGTTTTATTCTTTTATTTTTATCACAGGATACCTTGTTCGAGCATGGCTTGTGCGACTTTCATAAAGCCTGCGATGTTGGCACCTTTGACATAGTCGATCGTGCCATCGGGTTGTGTACCGAAGCGGACACACTGCTCGTGGATAGACTGCATGATATGGTGGAGCCGTTCGTCCACCTCTTTTGCCGTCCAACTGAGGTGCTCGGCGTTCTGCGTCATCTCGAGACCCGATGTGGCTACACCGCCTGCATTGACCGCCTTACCCGGCGCAAAGAGGACACCGTTGTGTTGGAAATAATGGATAGCACCGGGCTGGCAACCCATATTGCTAACCTCGCAGCAGCACCAGCATCCGTTGGCTTTCAGTTCGCGAGCGTCGTCTTCTCCCAACTCGTTCTGGAAAGCGCATGGCAGTGCGATGTCGCACGGAACAGACCACGCTTTCTTGCCTGCTGTGAATGTAGCCTCTGCGGGGAACTTGTCCGCCATATCCTGCACTTTGTTGCGGTTGGAGGAGCGCATAACGAGCATATAGTTGATCATCTCCGGTGTGATACCGCCGGGGATATGGCATACGCCATCGGGACCGGAGATAGCGACCACTTTCGCCCCGAGTTCCGTAGCCTTGGTGGCAGCACCCCATGCCACATTGCCGAAGCCGGAGAGAGCCACTGTTTTGCCTTTGATGTCGTGTCCCGCTTTGTGGAGAAGGTGCTGTGTGAAATAGAGAGCACCGAAGCCCGTGGCCTCCGGACGGAGGATAGAGCCGCCCCATGTCATACCCTTGCCCGTGAGGACGCCTGTATGGTATTCGCGTGCGAGTTTCTGATACATACCGTTGAGGAAACCAATCTCGCGCCCGCCTACGCCTACATCGCCTGCAGGAATGTCCTGATCGGGACCGATACAATGCCACAATTCAAGCATAAACGCCTGACAGAAACGCATAATCTCGGCATCGGACTTGCCCACCGGGTCGAAATCCGAACCGCCTTTGGCACCACCCATAGGGAGCGTGGTAAGGGCATTTTTGAAGGTCTGCTCGAAGCCTAAGAACTTGAGCATACTCGGTGTAACGGCTTTATGAAAACGGAGACCGCCTTTGTAGGGACCGATAGCCGAATTGAACTGTACACGATAGCCGAGGTTGGTTTGCACCTGACCTTGGTCGTCAATCCACGTAACACGGAAAGTAAAGATACGGTCGGGTTCTACCATCCGTTCCACAATCTTCGCCTGTTCAAACTCAGGATGCTGATTGTACACTTCCTCGATAGATTCGAGTACCTCTTGGACGGCTTGCAGATACTCTGCCTCGCCCGGATGTTTCGCAGCCAACTGCTGCATGATTGTTTCGACTTTCATCGCCATTATATTTAAGGGGTTGTTTTTAGACTAATTGGTCCAATGGGGCTAATTAGTTCGATAGGTATTTTTTCTGCGGGCAAAATTACTGCTTTTTTCTCAGATAGACAAAGAAAGTAGTGCCTTTTTCCGATGTTTCAAAACATATTTTCCCGCCGGAACCTTCCACTATATTTTTCGATATAGCCAATCCGAGTCCCATCCCCGTGTTTTTGGTGGTGAAATTGGGCATAAAAACCCTGTTTCGGATATTTTCGGGGATTCCCGGTCCGTTGTCAGAAAACGAGATGACCACTTGCCCGGGGGCGGGTGCGTCTTTGAGAATAACAATAATATCCGCATTGCCCTGTCCTTCCATCGCCTGCAAAGCATTGCGCAATATATTGGTGAAGACCTGCGATATTTGTTCGGCATCAGTCCATACCATCACACCATGGTCGGGACCTACATAGCGGACCGGTACAGCGGCAGGATTGTTGCGAATGAGGGTAAGGACATTGGTCAGTTTCTGCGCCACATCCACTTCCGTGGTGGATACTTCGGGCTGCTTGGCAAATGCAGAGAACGAAGTGGCAATATGCGAAAGATTGTCAATCTGCTCAATGAGCATAGGTGTTGCTTTGTCAAAATAGGCATCAAACCGATCAGTATCTTTGAGTCGCCGGAGTTGCTGGATAGTCAGTTTCATAGGTGTGAGCGGATTCTTGATTTCGTGGGCTATCTGGCGTGCCATAGTGCGCCAAGCCCCCTCTCGCTCCGCCTTTGCCAGCCGCGCCGCCGACTCTTCCATCTGATCAACCAGCGCATTGTAGCGTTCCACCAACTCTCCCACCTCGTCGTGGTACTTATAGTCAATATGGTTGTCGGGTTTGCCGATTTGGAAATGGCGCATTTTGTCGGTGAGCATACTGAGCGGAGCGGTCATACTGCGTGCGGCAATATAAGAAGCCATAAACGCCATAAAAAGCACAATCAGGTATGGCGGGAGCAAGCGTGCGAGGAGGTCGTCCACCTCTTGTGCCTTTTCTATTTCGGAGACAAAACTGGGAACGGCGATATAACCAATCTGCACATACGATCCGTTGTAGAAAGGGGCGTAGGCACACAGATAGCGCATACCGCCAATCTGCTCATACTGCACCAAGGTATCCTGCAACGAGAAGAAGGGCGCAGGCGAGATACGCGTAGAAAGCAGTCCGTTGGCAAAAAGTCCGGGTGCAGACGAGCCGACCAAGATACCCTGATTATCATAGACATGAATATCCGCTCCCGCCGAGAAACTCAGGTCGCGCAAGTCCACATTCAGTCCCGCAGTGTTGGCCGGTGTCAGCGACATATCCCAATAGTAGAGACTTTGCATATACGCCTGTATGTACTTGCATTTGGAGGTCAATATCTCCTGCTGTCTCTTTTCATAGTTGTTGCGTACATAACGGATAGAGAGTGCAAAGATATAAATAAAACCGGTAAGGATACACGCAACAATGACATAGACCAGACGCAAGCGGAGCGACATATTGCGGAATCCCCGGTAGTGTATCAACGCCAGAAGTCCCAGCAGAAGCAATCCTCCCATCAGTGTCATGGAGATGATGAAATAGATCCGCACCCGCGTTGACCGTCGGCTGTCGGTATTTTCCGAAGAGGAGAGTTGGCGGAACGTGAATGATTCATCAACCGTTGTCTGCGCCAATCCGGAATCCGTCTCGTGCCGCTCCGGCAACAATGTAAAAAGGAAACCGCCGTCCGCCGAACATATTTCACGACCGTCTGCCGAATGGTAACGAGTGATGTCGTAATCGGATTTTCCCCTGAACGGCGGGATAAACGTATTTTGGAACTGCGAACCGCCTACCGGATAAGCATATTTGACAGGGATAACGGTGAGGATATTATATTCCCCCGCCTTTGTCCAACGTGCCACAGCGTGTGCATTACGGAAACGCGAATATGACCAACGGTCGTAGTCGACCAGCACCACCTCATCGGTAGCGAGCCAGTTGTCGGACCAATAGACCAAATTCCGCTTGTCGAAGATATAGAACAGGATATGCTTGGTATCTTGCGTAATGATTTGCACCGAGTCGAAACCGGCATTGTGCTGCAGGCATTGTGCCAGTGCGGCAGTACGGCTTTCGGCAAAGGCTTCCTGACGGAGCAAAGTCTTTTGCAGTTGCTTGCCCTCCCGGTCAAAACCATGGCACGAAGGAAGAGCCGCCATTGCCAGCGAGACCAATAGAAAAAGAAGTATTCGATACTGTTTTTTCATTTCCGCTTGCAAAGATACAAAAATTGTCGTAACTTTGCAAAACAAATACAAAAATCGCATACGTTTGACCATATCAACACACAATAATATACAAGATATATGCAATTTCTGACAGCCTTCGTTCTGGGGCTTCTAACCATATTAGACCCTTGCACCCTATTCACAAGCATTACCGCCATTGGTTATATAGACAAGGAAATCAGCGACAGACACAAAGTGCTAACCAACGGTGTGATGTTTGTGCTGGGCAAACTATGCACTTATGTTTTGTTGGGTATTCCTTTCCTATTCGGCGCACAGACGGACGGCATCCAGCGGATTATCGAGCAATACGGCGAGCCTGTATTGGCAGTGTTTATGCTGCTGTGCGGTATTGTACTGCTTATCAGCGGACATCACCACGCACACGACCACGTGGTGAGCAAATGGCTGCAAAAAGCAGACAACAAGTCCGGTTGGCTTTGGTCGTTTCTGTTAGGTATATTCTTTGCCGTGGCATTCTGTCCGCACCGTTTGATTTATTTCGTCACAATGATAGACCTTGCCGTGGCTATGCCGCTGAGTGTATCATGGCTGATGTTGGTCATATTCGGATTAGGAACGGGTTTGCCGATTATGCTGATAGCATGGCTGATCAGTTACAGTGCTGTGAGCATCGGCAACCTGACGCACAAGTTGGGCGTGTTTGAGAAATGGTTTCGCTATATCTGTGCGGGGCTGTTTATCGCCTTGGGTATCTATCTCGGTGTCCACTCCTATACCGAAAACACCACGAACACGATGCTATACACAATGCGTAATGCGTAATGATATTCCGTGTATGTTAATTCTTAATTGTTAATTACTTTGTCTTCTCCGTTCTTCCGTTTCAAACAGTTTACCGTGTGGCACGACCGCTGTGCGATGAAGGTGGGTACCGACGGGGTGTTGCTTGGGGCGTGGGCGGTTTCAATGCACAATGCGCAATGCACAATGCGTAATATGCTGGATATAGGGACCGGGAGCGGACTCATCGCCCTGATGCTGGCACAGCGGTTTGCGACAGCGCAGATTGATGCTATTGATATAGAGCCGTCGGCAGTGGAGCAGGCACAGTATAATTTCTTGCAAAGTCCGTGGGCAGATCGGTTGAACGCCCGTCTGTCAGCATTACAGGATTGGCAACATAGTACGTATTATGATTTGATAGTGAGCAATCCACCGTATTTTCAAAACAGTCTGAAGAATCCCGACAAAGGGCGGGAACTGGCACGGCATACCGACTCGCTTTCGTACACAGATCTGCTTCGATATACAGCACGACTGCTTGCTCCGCGGGGTATCGCTGCTTTTGTTCTACCGGCAGAGACAGAGCGGGACATCATCCGTATTGCCTGCGAGAACGGGCTATATTGCAGCCGTCTTACCTGCGTACACAGCAAACCGGGGAAAACCGCCAAACGCATTCTGATAGAGTTTTCACGCAGCCCGTTGGAGACGCCACCCGTTCCGCAGACATTCTATATAGAGTCTGCCATTTCACCCCGAAGCGAGGAATATACAGAAATGACCAAAGACTTCTATCTATAACAAAATCCCCGCCTGCACGGACTGCAAGCGGGGATTTATGTTCATACAAAGGCAATGTATGTTGCCGATTGGTTACTTGGCGTAGTTGATAGCGCGGGTTTCGCGGATAACCGTTACTTTGACCTGACCGGGGTAGGTCATCTCGTCCTGGATACGTTTGGCGAGGTCGAAAGACAGGAGTTCGGTATCCTTGTCGCTGATCTTGTCCGCACCGACGATGACACGCAGTTCGCGCCCCGCCTGCAGAGCATAGGTCTTGATAACACCGGGGAACGACATAGCCATATTCTCAAGGTCGTTGAGACGTTTGACATAACTCTCTACAATCTCACGGCGGGCACCCGGTCTGGCACCCGATATAGCATCGCAGGCTTGTACGACAGGTGCGATAAGCGTTTTCATCTCGCACTCGTCGTGGTGGGCACCTACGGCATTGCAGATATCGGGTTTCTCACCGTATTTTTCGCAGAGTTTCATACCGAGTTCAGCGTGCGGCAGTTCGACATCATCGTCTGCCACCTTGCCTATATCGTGGAGCAGACCCGCACGGCGAGCCGCTTTGACGTTGAGTCCGAGTTCGCTTGCCATAGCGGCACAGAGGTTAGCCGTCTCACGCGCATGCTGGAGGAGGTTCTGACCATAACTGGAACGGTATTTCATCTTACCTACAAGGCGCACCAATTCGGGATGCAAGCCGTGAATGCCGAGGTCGATAGTGGTACGTTTGCCCGTCTCGATAATCTCGTCCTCGACCTGCTTTGTCACTTTGGCAACGACCTCTTCTATACGTGCGGGGTGGATACGTCCGTCCTGCACCAGTTGATGGAGACTGAGGCGTGCAATCTCCCGGCGCACGGGGTCGAAAGCCGAAAGGGTAATGGCTTCCGGGGTGTCGTCCACAATGATTTCCACCCCCGTAGCGGCCTCCAAGGCACGGATATTGCGTCCCTCACGCCCGATGATACGTCCTTTGACCTCGTCGTTATCGATATGGAAGACGGAAACCGTATTCTCGGCAGCGGTCTCGCTTGACACACGCTGGATGGTCTGGATAATAATCTTCTTCGCCTCTTTGTTGGCAGTAAGTCGGGCATCGTCCATAATCTCGTTGACATAGGACATGGCTGCCGTCTTGGCCTCGTCTTTGAGTGCCTCGATGAGTTGCTTTTTTGCTTCTTCTGCAGATATACCGCTCAGTTGCTCGAGTTGCTGCTCCGCCTGGTGGTGCATACGTTCAATCTCCTGCGATTTGAATTCGATGGCTTTCTGCTGTTGCTGGAGTTGCTGCGTTTTCTGGTTTACCTCGTTCTGTGTACGCTGGATTTCCCCCTGACGCTGGTTGAGTTGCTGTTCCCGCTGTTGTAGGCGCTGCTCCTGCTGCTGCTGTTTCTTTTCCTGCTCACGGATTTTGTTTTCGTGTTCCAACTTGAGCGCAATGAATTTCTCTTTTGCCTCAATAATTTTGTTTTTCTTCAGTACTTCCGCTTCTTTTTCCGCCTTTTTGACCAGACTGGCACTGCTATAGCGGAAAATCGCATAGCATATACCCGCTCCCGCAAGGGCACAGCCCACGGCGATTAAGATATAGAGTACTGCACTAATTTCGAGTAACATCATATATTTTGTTTTTTACGGTTTGTTATTTATATCATTCGGGTTGTTTGCTTTCAGTCAAAGCCTTGTGCAGAAGCGCGTTCAACTCGTCAATTCTCTTTTCCACGGGTTCGAGACTTTTGGAGCGGGCAGCGGTCTTCCAGTTGAGTGCCGCTTCAAGGGCTACATAAAGCCATATCTGTTCGGCAGAAGCCTTTGGCATTCTCTGTGCATAGAGCAGGTAGCGTTGGTTGAGGAAATCGCCTGCTTCGCGGTAGGATTGTTCCTGTTCCCGTGGAATATCAAGGGAGACATTGTGCGCTGCAAGCCGCAAGGTGATATGTTGTTTGTCAGTCATCTATTCAAACGGACGCACCCCGCATATTATTCAATTTCCAATCAACTCAATTTTAATTTCTAATCAACTCAATGGCTCTGTCCACCTGTTTAATCATCTGTGAGAGTTTGCCATACGCCTCCGTGCGTGTCTCCTGCGAACCGAGCATACTATTGGCCAGGCGCAGGTTGCGACACTCTCTCCGCAGGTCGCTTAATTCAGCGTGTCTCTCCACCAAGTCCTGTTTCAGTCCCTCGTTTTTCACTTTCAGGGCATTATTCTCCTCTTGCAACGCTGCATAGCGTTGCAACAACTGCTGCAAGTTCTGCTCCAACGAGGTCAGGGAATCCACTATTCAATTAATAATTAATAATTAACAATTAACCTGCAAGTATCACATTGTACATTGTACATTATGCATTATGCATTGTTAAAAGGAGTAGCCGATGCCGATGCCGAGTATGCCTTTGAATTGGACACGCTCTGCCATACCGAGCGACTGACCATTCTTATCAAACTTTTCGATTTTCACCCCGTTGTAGTACTTCATAGAAGTGGTGAGAGAGACTTGCAGGCATTTGAGGAACTGGTAGGAGACAGCCACGTCCCAATCGACATCGAAATTACCGAAGCGGCGGTTGTTGTCGCGGTAGCCCGTAAACTCCATACCCGAGAAATCTTTGCCGTTACCGAGGTCGGCATACATCTTGCCATCGGCATCGGTATAAATCTTGGTCTTGTCCCATGCATAGGGGGTATAAAGACCGAGCGTGGTCATAATCTTGAGGTCTTTGTAGGTGTAGTTGATTGCACCTTTTAGCGAGAGACCCAACTCGCAACGGATATTGCTGTGGTAGTTTTTCAAGACCTCGCCAGTCTGTTCGTTGGTGGTATATTTCCAAACCGAGTATTTGTCTTTGAGCGCATATTCCAGACCGGCAGCACCGTACTTGTCCATCTGCTTCTGACGTGCCTCATCGGTGAGAGGGGTGTCATAGTATTTGGCATTTTCGTTGAGCCGTTTGCTGATGTAGGCAGTGGTAAGACGTCCTGCAACGGGGGAGAGATAGACCGAGAAGATGTCGTTTGGTTTCCAGTCGATACCGACTGAGATGTCGGTGTAGGAAGGTGCGAGGAACTTGGAGATAACCGGGTCAAAATCCGCCGTACCGTTGTAGTTGCGACCGAGGTCGAACTGGCTCTGGAAGCCGCCGAGGATAGTCAGATACCACGATTTCTCAAACTCCCAACCAAACTTGGTGGTGAAGTTGATACGGTCGCTCGATTTCTGGAACTTGTCGTAGTCCTGGTCTATCCACGAAAGACCGTATTCAAGGTCGAGGTTGGTATCCCAAGCCATATTGTTCTCGTGGTAGAGGAGACGCAGTTTGGTGGAAGCCACAGCATTGACGTTGTTGTTACCGCCGGCAGCCCAGTTCCAAAGCCCTGTGGCAGCGGCATTGAGTCCTACTACGCCGGAGAATTTCCATGCTTTCTCGCCGGTATCCACTTTCTTGAGGTCAGCTGCGGCAGTCTGTGCCGCTTTAGCCTGATTTTGAACGGTTGCTTTATCCACTTCCTGTGCCGAAACCATTGCGGTAAAAAGCAATGCAATGGTTGTAAGAGTAAAGAATTTGAATTTCATATTTATTAAGTCGTTATATATCAGTATTTTTATTTCATCATATTGTCCATTATGGATGGAGCGTTTCCCCCTCCATTACAAAAACGCCACAAAGGTACAAAAAAAAAGCGACATCTACAAATTATCTTTTTACGGAGAGAAAATAGACGGGAATAAGCCAACAGTTATTCTTTGACGATGCGAGACGCGTTGTCTCCATAGGGTTCTACACGCTCCGACCGATAAATTACCGCGGGCGGGGTGCCCGCGTCCCCAGCGGGAAGTTGGTGCTATGTACAGGGTAAACGTTCGTTATACTCTTTGCATAGTATGCGGAACAACCCGT
>DGIN01000086.1:15279-26811 GCA_002387325.1 Bacteroidales bacterium UBA4621
ACCCGTTAATAACCCGTTAATAACCCGATAATAACCCGATAATGACATAGTCTTGATAGCACGAAGTATATAGAACAGAAGGAGGGTGTCTAATAAGTCTAAAAGACAGCGAAAAAGCAGGCAAGTCTGACGGCTTGACCGCGGACGGGGCGTCCGCGTCCCCGACCATACGGTATATTTTACGAAAAAACGACATCAAAAAAGAGGCTGCCTACACTTGTCAGGCAGCCTCTCGTTTGCAGGAAGCAAATTATAATCTACAGCATTTCCAGTATATGACGGAGCCATTGGTAGCAACGTGCGGTGGAGGGGATAGAGAGCCGTTCCTGCGGGGAGTGGACGCCGTACATCTGCGGACCGATACTGACCATATCCAAGTAGGGGTATTTCTCCAAGAAGAGTCCACATTCGAGTCCCGCATGGATAGCGAGTACTTGCGGTTCGGTATGGAAGAGGTCGATATACGCCTGCTTGGTGGTTTCCAAAAGCGGAGAATGAACATTGGGTGCCCAGCCGGGATAGCCGTCGCCGTGGGTTACCTCGTCGCAAGCCATAGCGAGACTGTACTCCACGCGGTCTTTGATGTGGTGCTTTTGCGCCTCAACCGACGAACGTTGGCTGGTATTGATTTCCACAAAGGGTGTGCCGTCGGGTTCCGCTTTCATTTTGATGCTTGCGAGGTTGGTGCTGGTTTCCACCAATCCCGGCATATCCTTGCTCATGGCTACCATTCCGTGTGGGCAGGCATAGAGTGCCATAATGAGTTGGTACGCCTGTTTCTCGGGGATGACGGTGTCGGGCAGCGGTGCAGACTCAAGTTCAAGACGGAGGTCTTTCTCCACCGCACCGAGTTCGCGCTCCACATCGGCGGTATAGATATTCCAGTCGGCACGCAGTTGCTCTTTGTACTCCACAGGCACGCAGACAAGGGCTTCCGCTTCGCGTGCGATGGCGTTGCGGAGGTTGCCGCCGCTGATAGATGCGAGTTGGAACTCGGTCTTGGTCATAAGGAGGTTCAAGAAATTGACCATCACCTTGTTGGCATTGCCACGCCCTTTGTTGATGTCGTCTCCCGAATGCCCGCCCATCAGTCCGCCAACGCTCAGGCGCACGGCAAACCAGCGGTGTGATGCAGGCAAGGAAGCAGGCGTATAGTGCATTTTAGCCAGCGTGTCGATACCACCGGCGCAACCGATAAAGATCTGCCCGTCGTCCTCCGAGTCGAGGTTGATCAGGCGTTTGCCGTTGAGGTAGCCGTCTTTGAGTTTGAAAGCCCCCGTAAGTCCCGTTTCCTCGTCCACAGTGAAGAGACATTCGAGTGCGGGGTGCTGCAAGGTGTCGTCGGTCATCACTGCCAACGCCATAGCAATGCCGATACCATTGTCCGCACCGAGGGTGGTGCCTTTGGCTTTGAGCCATTCGCCGTCCACATAGGTCTGAATAGGGTCTTTATAAAAATCATGCTGCACATCGCTGTTTTTCTCGCAGACCATATCCATATGTGCCTGAAGGATAACGCCCTCGTGCTGCTCGTAGCCCGCTGTGGCAGGCTTGCGCATGATGACATTCATTGCCTCATCGACGGTATATTCGATATGGTTCTCGCGGGCAAAATCCTGCAGCCATTGCGAGATACGCTCCTCGTGTTTGGAGGGGCGCGGAACTTGGTTTATCTGGGCGAAGATGTCGAATACTTCGCGCGGTTCGAGGTTATTCATGTGCTATTTCGTTTTTGAAAGTTCTGAGATACGATTCGGGGAAAGCGGGACGGTTGGGACTTGTCGGTTCGCCATACGCATTGCGTTTGAACTGTCCGTTCTCCTCTTTACGCTCCTGTCCGTCGAGATATTTGACCATCAGATAGATACCGAGGTTCTGCCACTCAATCATCGTGTTGTCGGCCTGGGCGCAACTGTAGTTGGTGAGGAAACGGCGTGCCTCTTCATCGCTCATAGCAGCGGCTTGGGCATCCACACCCTCTATCTGGGCATTGAATTTCTCCTCCAGCATCTGCTGCACTTTGACAATATCGGGTTTCATATGGGAGTACTTGGTGTATGCCCAGTTAGCCACGATATTGAAAGTCCACCACGCCGATGTAGGCGAGTAGGTGTAGAGGTCGCCGTTGCCCTCGGCGAAGCACTCGGGAATGTGGTTGATACGGCAGTACATCGGCACATAGACATTGGTTGCGGCATCGTCTACGCCGAACCAGAATATACCGCCCGCTTTTTGGTCGGCATAGCCCCGCATCTGTGCCACAAACGACCATGCGGTCTGCTGGGTAGCCGTCGGGCGCTCGTACCAGTAGGAGGTGCTGTCGAGTTTGAAGGTAAGAGAACCATAGCGCAGTTTGGTATTCCACGGGCCGGCATCGGTGCCTTGTGTGATGTCGAGCGGTGTGCCTTCGTACTGGTCGCGCATACAGTCTTTTATTTCCTGTACGCTCACCTTGTGGTTCGGGCGTATATAGAGCGGCATAGGCGTTCCGGCATCCTTGCCGCCCGTCTCGAGGAACGTCTTGCCCGTAGCATAGTCGAAGTATTGCTCCATATCGTCGGAGAAATGGCGGAAGAAACTCCATACACGCGCCTCGCAGACATACAGTCCCGAGAAATCGAACGGCGCATACGCTGCTTGGAAAGAGAAATCGGCGTCCTTACCCGAGAAATAGCCTTTCTCGCGGGCGAACTTGACTACATCCTTGGAGTAGAGCCAGTTTTTCTTGTCCTTGAAATTGATATTCGTGATACGTGCTTGGTTGGCATGGGCGCAGATACAATCATCGGGTATGCGTGTAGCCACCCAAACAGCCCCCTTCCGTCCGGAACCTTTGCCTATCAAGTCCATGATCCATACCTCGTTGGGGTCGCCTATAGAGAAGGTCTCGCCCTCGCTGGCATACCCGTATTCCTCAACAAGCGAGGTAATGCAGTCGATGGCTTCCCGAGCGGTCTTGCAACGCTCGAGAGCAATGTAAATCAGGCTTCCGTAGTCAATGCCAACAGTGTCCCACAATTCAGCCCGTCCCCCCCACGTGGTCTCACCGATAGTGAGTTGGTGCTCGTTCATATTGCCTACCACACTATAAGTATGCTCCACTTGCGGGATCTGCCCAAGCGGGCGACCGGTGTCCCAGTCCTTGACCTCACGCATTGCGCCTTTGGGATAATCGGCAGCGGGTGAGAAATGGAGGAAGCCGTAGAGCGAGTAGCTGTCGGCAGCATAGGAGATGATAGTGGAGCCGTCCGCCGAAGCGTCTTTGCCCACAATAAAATTGGTACAAGCCACAGAGGCGGTAACGCCGAAGGCGAAAGCAGCAAGAATGGTTGAGAAGAGCCGTTTCATATATAATTATGAATGATGAATTATGAATTATGAATGAATGATAAAGACAGAGCCTGCATGGCAGTTGGAACTACACAGGCAGGCTCTGACGAAAAAAGCACAAGCAAGGGATTAGCCGACCACGCCGCTGAATCCCATAAATGCCATAGCAAGGAGACCTGCGGTAACGAGTGCGATGGGCGTTCCCTCCATAGCCTTCGGCACCTTGTTCATAGAGAGTTGTTCGCGGATACCGGCAAAGAGTATCAACGCCAGTGCGAAGCCCAATGCAGTAGCGAAGGCAAAGAGTGTCCCTGTGAGCAGGTTGTGGTCTGCGCCTACGGGGAGTTTGTTGGTACCGTTAGCCACGAGAATAGCAACTCCCAACAGACAGCAGTTGGTGGTAATAAGTGGCAAGAAGACTCCGAGTGCCTGGTAGAGAGAGGGAGAGATTTTTTTGAGGACAATCTCTATCATCTGTACGAGTGCTGCAATGACCAAGATAAAGAGAATGGTCTGCAGGAACTCGACGTGCCAAAGGACGAGCAGTTTCTGCAGGAGGTAGGTTACAACCGTAGCCAAGGTAAGCACGAAAGTAACAGCAGCCCCCATACCCATAGCGGTATCGATTTTCTTACTTACGCCCAGGAAAGGACATATACCGAGGAACTGACTGAGGACGATATTGTTGACGAATATCGCCGAGATAAATATCAAAACGTAAACCATAGTGCGTGATTATTTCTTCAGAAGTTTTTGAACCAAAGCCATTACGTATCCCAGCACAAGGAAGGCTCCCGGTGCGAGGACGAAGATAAGCATACTATAGTGGTCGCTATAGATGTGGCAATTGAAGACGCAGCCGGTACCGAAGAACTCGCGGATAGCCCCGATTAGGGTGAGCGATATGGTAAAACCGAGACCCATACCGAGTCCGTCGAGAGCAGAGAGCCCGACGCTGTTTTTGGCAGCAAATGCCTCTGCACGTCCGAGTACGATACAGTTGACCACGATGAGGGGGATAAAGAGTCCGAGTACGTCATAGATAGCGGGCAGGTACGCCTGCATAGCCAACTGCACCATTGTAACGAAGGTGGCAATAACGACGATGAATGCGGGTATGCGCACTTTGTCGGGGATGAGGTTTTTGAGCAGTGAGATAGCCACGTTGGAGCATACGAGAACGAACATCGTAGCCAGCCCCATGGACATACCGTTGATCGCCGATGTGGTGGTAGCCAGAGTAGGACACATACCGAGTACAAGCCCGAAGGTAGGGTTCTCCTTGAGGATACCGTTGGTGAATGTTTTGAGAGCGTTATTCATTGTTTGCCTCCGTTTCTATAACTGTTTGAATGGTATCGGCTGCCACGGTTGCCACGGTATCGGCTTGTGGTTCAGCCTGCCGACTGGCACCTGTAGCCGCCTCCACCTCGCCGTTGGAGTATGCCGCGTACGCCTTATTGACTGCCTCGAGAAAAGCACGCGAGGAGATAGTAGCCGCCGTAATAGCGTCCACATCACCACCGTCTTTGCTGACGGCAAAAGCCCCCGTTGCCTTGCGCCCGATGATGTTCTGACCGGGCTTGTCGGCGTTCTTGAACCACTCGACGATATGGGTACCGAGACCCGGAGTCTCCTGCTGCTCGAGTACTTCGTAATTGACGATGTTGCCCTCGGCGTCGAAGCCGATCATAATGCGCTGTACGCCGCCGAAGCCATCAGCCGACGACTCAACCGCAGCACCAACGAACTTGTCGCCCGTATAGGCCTTATAGACATTCAGTCCGTTGACCTCTTCGGCATCGGCAATACGGTCGTGGGCGGGCAGAACGGCACTGATGGCAGCGGTTTGTTTTGCCACCGCCTGCTCATCAATAGTCTGCTTGGTGAGCATATAGACTCCTGCCAGTGCTGCAGCCGCCACAAGGGTGATGCAGGTGAGCGAGAGTGCCATATTCTTGAAATTGCTTTGTAGTTTAGCCATAGTGGTACCTCCTTATTTCTTCTTTTCTCCGAAGCGTTTCGGACGAATATGGTTCAACAATGGAACGCAGGCGTTCATAATCAGGATAGCAAACGACATTCCTTCCGGATAAGCACCCCATGTACGGATAACCATCACAATCAGTCCGATACCTATACCGAAGATGATTTTGCCCCATGGTGTCATAGGCGAGGTAACATAATCGGTAGCCATAAAGAATGCACCGAGCATGATACCACCCGTACAGAGTGTCATAGCCACGTACTGCGCCGTGGTCAAGCCCTCCGGCAGAGCACCGCACCAACCGGTAACCGCTGCAAAAAGGGCTACGGTGGCAAGGATGCTGACGGGTATATGCCATGTGATTACACGTGTGCAGATAAGGAAAATACCGCCCGCAAGAAGAGCCAAGGCGCAAACCTCGCCAAGCGAACCGCCCATCACGCCGATAAAAGCGTCCCAGAGGCTAGGCAGTTGGCTCACTATACTGCTATCGCCGCCTTTGATGCCCTGTTTGAGCAGAGCCAAGGGAGTAGCTCCGGTCTCGGCATCCACATAACTGCCCGCAAAACCGAGAGGACGAGGCCAGGTGGTCATCTGTACGGGGAAGGAGATTAGTAGGAAAACACGCCCTACAAGTGCGGGGTTGAACGGGTTCTGTCCGAGTCCTCCGAAGGTCATTTTGCCTACGCCGATGGCTACGAGTGCACCGATGATTACGATCCACCACGGCAGATTGCTGGGCAAGTTAAATGCCAGCAAGAGTCCTGTAAGGATGGCGGAGCAGTCGCAGAGTGTCGGTTTCTGCTTGAGTATAAACTTGGCTATCAGCCACTCGAAGCCCACACAAGCCACGACGCTGATTGCCGTTGTGATGAGTGCTCCCCAGCCGAACTCGATTACCGAGACGATGTATGCGGGCAGGAGTGCCGCTATGACAAGGAGCATATTTTTCCGCACGCTGTCACCACTGTGGGCGTGTGGTGCGGGAGATACTATCAGTTGTTTCATAAAACGATTTACTTACTTCAATAATAAATCCATACACTTCTCTTATTTTTTCGCTGCGCGTGCGCGTATTATTCCGCCCACTGTGGCTTTTCCCATGCGTATATAGTCGAGCAAGGGTCGATGACTGGGGCAGGTAAACATACAGCAGCCACATTCGATGCAGTCCATAACCGAGTGTTTCTCCATATCGTCCCACATCTGTTTCTCCGCCTGCTTGGCGAGCAGATAGGGCTCCAGCCCCATCGGGCAGGCACTGACGCACTTGGCGCAACGGATACAGTTCTCCGGTTCGGCGCGATGACTTTCGTTCTCGGGGAGGAACAGCAAGCCGCTGACCCGTTTGTTGGCGGGCATATCGATGTTGTTCACAGCGCGTCCCATCATCGGTCCTCCAGCTATGATTTTGCCTGTGTCTTCGGGTACACCTCCGGCGAGCGTTACGATGTCGGCGAGAGGTGTTCCGAAGCGCACCGAGTAGTTGCCGGGTTTGGCGAGGCTCTTGCCTGTAACGGTCATGACCCGTGAGATGAGCGGTTTGTTCTTCTGCACGGCTTCATATACGGCGTATATAGTAGCCACGTTGTCCACTACGGCACCCACCTCTATCGGGAGTGCGCCACTCGGTACTTGGCGACCTATACAAGCGTCGATCAGTTGTTTCTCGCCGCCCTGCGGGTATTTGAGTTTGAGGGGTTTGACCTCTATGCCGAGTTCTTTGCCTGCGAGTTGCCGCATACGTTCGATGGCGTCGGGTTTGTTTTTTTCGATACCGATGATGGCGCGGTTGATATCCAATGCTTTCATCAGGATTTTGATACCGATGATGATTTCTTCTCCGTGTTCGAGCATCAGTTGGTGGTCGCAAGTGAGGTAGGGTTCGCACTCTACGCCGTTGACAATCAGCACCTCGGCTTTCTTACCGGGAGGCGGCAGCAGTTTGACCTGCGTAGGGAAGCATGCGCCACCGAGGCCGACGATACCTGCGGCAGCCACCTTGTCCACAATCTCTTTGGGTTCGAGCGGGCAGTCGCGTTTGACAGCGTCGGTGCGGTCGATGGTCTCAAGCCATTCGTCGCCCTCCACATCCATAAAGATAGCAGGCATACGCAAGCCCCAAGCGTCGGTAGTAGCATCGATTTTGGTGATCGTACCGCTGAAGGGTGCGTGTACGTTGGCACTCACAAAGCCCCCTGCTTTGGCGATGAGTTCGCCTACTTTGACTTTCTGTCCTTTCTCGACTACGGGTTGGGCAGGTGCGCCTATATGCTGTACCAGAGGTATGATAGCCTTGGCGGGCAGCGGGCACTCCGTAATAGGTTGGTGTGCGGAGTATATTTTATTGTCGTGCGGATGTACTCCGCCTATTCTGAATGTGTTCATGCTTTGACCTCCTCTTGTTTAGGTGTTGCCGTTGTCGGCTGCGCCGTTTGGGACGTTGCGGGTTGGGGTTCTGCGGGTTTGCGCGGCGGGAAATTGACGGCATGGATAGCCCCCGTCGGGCATTCAGCCTCGCACTTGCGGCAGAGCCGGCATTTGGTATAATCGATGTATGCGAGGTTGTTCTCTACGGTTATTGCGTCGAACGGACAGATTTTCTGGCACTTGCCGCAGCCGATACAAGCGTTGGTGCAGGCTTTGCGGGCGACAGCCCCTTTGTCCTTGTTGACGCACTCCACCACCATACGGCGGTTCTTCGGACCTTTGTTGCGCAGTTCGATGATGTTTCGGGGGCATGCTTTGGCGCATTTTCCGCAGGCGGTGCATTTCTCGTCGTCCACTTCGGGGAGTTGTGTTTCTGGGTTGATCCGGATAGCCCCGAACTGGCATGCCGCCACGCAGTCGCCGCATCCGAGACATCCGAAAGCGCAGTCGGTTTCGCCCACATAGAGGTTGTGCATAATCCGGCAACTGCGTACGCCGTCGTATTCGCTTGTGCGCGGGCGCGCAGCGCAGGTACCATTACAACGTACGACCGCCACTTTTGGTTCGGTGGCAGCAGCCGTTTTGCCGAGTATCTCGCCCACTTTTTGCATTGTGGGCGCACCACCGACCGGGCAGAGCAGACCGTCGAGCGAGTCGGCTTTGACACACGCTTCAGCGAGTGCGCGGCAACCGGCGAAACCGCATCCTCCGCAGTTGGCTCCCGGCAGGACTTCCTGCACTTGGTCGATGCGGGGGTCTTCCTCCACCTTGAATTTCTGTGCCACGAGATAGAGCAGCACGGCGGCTACCAGTCCCGTTACGCCCAGAACGGTCAAAGAAATCAGAACTAAATTCATTGTGTTGTTTATTGAAAAATGTTTAATATATTGTATGTTTTTTCTTCGCAGTCGGTTCGTAGTTCCTTCGTAGTTCCTTCGTAGTTGGTTCGTAGGTGGTTGAATGTTAACAGTTATTGATCAACGGAAAGCAAATGCAAATCAAAGTTTACGAGCCGTAAAGGAGAACTGTTTTTGCAGGCGTTTGCGGAAAAACGAAAGGATGAGATAATAGAGTGCTACTGCACAGAGGGCGATTGTACCGATGAGGGTTTCGCTGTCCAGCAGGCGTTCCAGCCCTGCAATGACCGCAAGCATAACCACAAAGGGCATTATGTATGCGAGCAGTACGCCTTTCCACGCCAGCCGTTCCGACACCATCACCTCCACTTTGTCGCCCGGTTGCATGGGTTCGAGCATCAGGGCGTCCATTTGTTTCCCGCGGCTCTCGGACGACATACACACAGAGCGTGCCGAGCAGGTACTGCATGCACTTGCCTGTACAATCCGTATATGCGCTGTCTGCCCCGAAACGGACACAACAACCCCCTCGTGCCGTATTTGTTCTGACATGATCGGTCTGCAAACGCAGGGTGTCTGCACACCCCGCCCGAATTAACGCACAAAAGTATAAAGAATTTTCCACGCGGACAAATTTATTTGATTATTTCACCGAAAAGTACACAAAATGCAACTAAAAACAGCACTCTTGCGGTATTGCCGGATTTTCGGATTTGCAAAAACGAGATATTTTCAGTACCTTTGCGTGCTAATTTGAGTAGATATGCCAAGACGCACCACACATACGAACAAAAACGAAGAGACGAAGACGGAACGTCCGATACGGATAGATAAGCCCGATGTTTGGCAACAGGTGAAGGTTTTTGTGTCCGATCCCCGCACGCGTACCGTAACGGGTATTGTGCTGCTGACGGCAGCGTTGTTCCTGCTGCTGTCGTGCGTGAGTTATTTCTTTACGGGTACGGCAGACCGTTCGCTGCTGGAGATGTCTTTTTCGGAGCGTCGCGCACACCGTGTGGAGATAGAGAACATGCTCGGTTTGCCCGGTGCGGCTGTCAGCGAGTTCCTAATCAACGGGGCTTTCGGTTGGATGTCCTTTATGCTGATCGGTATGCTGGTTGTCTATGGTCTGCGGCTGCTGCACGTGGGGCATACCCACCCGCTGCGGGTGCTGCTCTGCGGGACATTCGGTGTGCTGTGGGGGGCGGTGCTGCTCGGTTTTGTGCAACTGATGGTCTCGCTCGGTACATTCTGCTGGGGCGGGGCTTTCGGGCAATGGTCCGCCACGTGGCTCGACTCGTATATACAGCCCACGGGGATGATTATCGTGCTGGCGGTTACGTTGGTTATTTTCCTCATTATCGCCGAGAAGAATTTTATCCCGAACATGAAACGCTTCGGGCTGTGGCTGGCAGGGCTGTTCAAGCGCAAGCCCAAGACCGAAGAGCATACAGAAGAGGCTATTGCCGACGAACCGCAGGAGATTGTCCTGCCCGATGAACCCAAAGACGACGAGCAGCCGCTGGACATTGAGATACAGATAGACGACCTCGACAACCCGCCTGCTGAGACACCCGACGATGGGGATATTCCGCTGACCATCGAACCGGCACAGGAGGAAGAGATGCATAGTTCCGCACAAGCAGAAGAGACGCCCGACGAGAACGAAGACGACACGCAGATAGACATCAACGACACCAAGCCTGTTGAGTTGGCGGACAAAGCCGAAGACCTGCTGGCGAAACTCGGTCCCTACGACCCGCGCAAGGACCTCGAATACTACAAGTTCCCGTCCCTCGACCTGCTCAAAGTGTATGACAACGAGACCGGTACAATCATCAACAAAGACGAGCAGAACGCCAATGCCAAACGCATTGTGGAGACCCTGCGCAATTTCGGTATAGAGATAGACAGCATCAAAGCCACTATCGGTCCGACCGTAACGCTCTACGAGATTGTCCCCAAGGCGGGTATCAAAATATCGAAGATTCAGAGCCTCGAAAACGACATTATGATGTCGCTTGCCGCCACGGGTATCCGTATGATCGCCCCCATGCCGGGCAAGGGTACGGTGGGTATCGAGGTGCCTAACGAGAAGCCGCAGACCGTCTCCATGCACTCGGTCATCGCCTCCAAGCGTTTCCAAGAGGAGCAGAAAATGCGCCTGCCTATCGCTATCGGGCGCACTATCACCAACGAGGTCTTTATGTTCGACCTCGCCAAGACGCCCCACCTCCTTGTAGCCGGCGCCACGGGTCAGGGTAAATCGGTGGCTATCAACGCCATTCTGACCTCGTTGCTTTACAAAAAGCACCCTGCCGAACTGAAACTCGTCCTTGTTGACCCGAAGATGGTCGAGTTCTCGCCCTACAAGGAACTCTACCGCCACTACCTCGCTGCTATGCCCGATGTAGAGGAAAAGGACATCATCATCACCGACTGCGAGAAGGTCATCAACACCCTCAACTCGCTCGTCATCGAGATGGAGAACCGCTACAAACTGCTGATGGATGCGGGTGTGCGCAACCTCGAGGACTACAACGACAAGTTTATCCATCGCCGCCTCAATCCCGAGAAACTCGTGGGCGACTCGCTCCACCACCGTTTCCTTCCTTATATAGTCATCGTCATCGACGAGTACGGCGACTTTATTATGCAGGCGGGCAAACAGGTGGAAACGCCTATTGCACGTATCACACAGAAAGCGCGTGCCGTAGGTATGCACATGATTCTCGCCACCCAGCGCCCGTCCGTAAACATCGTTACGGGTGTTATCAAGGCGAATATACCTACCCGTATTGCCCTGCGCACGCAGTCCGTCATCGACTCCCGCACCGTTCTCGATGCCAAGGGGGCGGAGCAACTCATCGGTCGCGGCGACATGCTCTATGCGGGCAACGGTAATATCACACGTATCCAGTGTGCGTT
>DGIN01000008.1 GCA_002387325.1 Bacteroidales bacterium UBA4621
TACCCTCAACAGGGGCTGACAGGGGGCAAAAGTGTACCCCAAAATTGCGTTTCTAAATGGACACTATAAAAAATACAGATGAAAAAACAGGGATATATTCTACTTTGATAGTTTCTCCCGCAAATTGATGTAACATTGATATAAGCGCAAGGCATTCCAGTAATGATGATGTACCAACCATGCTACGATTTTGGCACTGCGGTGTAGTGCGGAGAAATGATATTGATTTTCTTCCTCTCGGAATAGGTCGGCATATTGTTTGCGCACGTTCATGTCGTGACAGTGGAGCATGAGATGTGCTTTGTCGATTACTTTTTGCTGCTGTATGGTAGTGGCATACGTCTCGTAGTCATTGTATTGCCTGAGGTAATTTTCAATAGATTGATAAAAGAGGATTAGGCAACGGAAATGCTTCTCTCCTTTGCTTGACGATAATGACTCCGAGTGCTCTACATAATGGTATATAACTTCGGGTACAATAGTTTGTGTTCTGACATGGTAGCGTAAACAAGTTAGCAAATATCGGTCCTCGGCATAGTCCAAACCTTTAGGAGGCAAACAATTCCATTTTAATAATAATTCTCTCCGGATAAGATGGGGAACGGTACCATTGTGTGTCTTTCCTGACAGCACATCGTTAAAATTATATTCCTCTAAACTCATTCCATCAACACATGAAGTGTGGTTACTATACTCATGTACATATAATCCGGAAATAATATCAAACTTATTTTGTTCAGCAGCATCGTATAATATCTGTGTGGCTGTTTTCTCAATATAGTCATCCGAGTCTACACAAAACACATATTCTCCTTTTGCTTCAAGTATTGCTTTCCCACGTGTGTAGGCAGAGCCTTGGTTGGAACTATTGTGCAGGTAGCGAATGCGGTCTTTGATGTCAGGGTACTCAAGAGCAACAGTTTGCACAATATGCATACTGTCATCAGAGGAAGCATCATCCACAAACACAAATTCCAAATTGGGGTAGGTTTGCGCAAACAAGGAACGTACACATTTTTCTATGTAACGTGCCGTATTGTACACCGGCACACAGATACTTATAAGCGGGAAATTGTTCATAACAGATGTGTTTTGTGGCAAATATATCGACAAAAGATAATTTCAGCAAATCCACTCAGAACCAAAGAGACGGCAAAAAGCATAGTGCTATGTGTGAAGACCAAGCCTATACCACATAGCAGGAAACAGGAAACCAACGCAACGAGTTGATTTAGCGATACATAATAATACTTGTTGTGCGGGATAAACACGAATTGGAGATATGCCCCGACAACAAGATAAGTGTATATGGTGAAAGAGAGAATGATGGCTAACGGATATGCACCCAGCATATTCTCCCCACCTAACAGATATATGGCGGGATAGCCTAATGCTATGATACAGAGGATAATGGATAGTGCGATTATACGTTCATACTTCAGTATTCGTTGTACGCGTCGGGCGGGAGCGTTGTCCACCACTTCCGGGAATAGAGCAGCGTTAATGGATTGTGTGAACAAACGCGGGATTTGTACGATTTTATTTGCCAAATCATATATCGCCACCTCTTGCATACCGCACATTGCTCCGATGAGTACGGTCAATGTGCGTTCTTTAATCATGCCTGTCATAGTGGTCAGGAAAAAAGGTGTACCATCTTTGAACAAGGTACGGATTGAGGCGACAGGAACCCGTACAAGGCGAATGCCATATCGAATGACGGTTAAGAATCCGATGATACCGCCCAATAGCGTGGTGGTGCTAATAATAAGAGCATATATCATTATATCTTCTTCGGAACGCACCAGCCAAAAGATAAAAGGGATTTGCAACAGGCGGATACAGAGTTGGATAATGGTAACCGAGCGCATATCTTTTATGCCTTGGAAATACCAAACCGGTAGTAGTATGGTACTTATCGGCTGTAGAAAAAGGATGCTTATGAGAAGTGCATTTTGTCGAAGATAAGGTATGGCGGCTATGACAATCCCCCCTAAAACAATAACGCCGGTCAATAGAAGTATTTTAGCAATGAAGACCGTGGATATTATACATGATTGTGCAGCAATGTCGTCTCTGTTTTGTACGATTGCTCTTGCTGCCGGTTGGTCAAACCCATAGTCCAAGACGGCTTGGAAATACATCACAACAGCCAACAGGAAAACATACAGACCATATTGTTCTGAACCTACCACACGAATAACATACGGGTAAACGAGCAGACTGATAAGAGCCCCCAATATGTTCAGTGCCGACATATAAGAGTAGTTTTGCAGTACTTTTGTAGTTACCAATCGCCGTATGGTGTGTGAGAGAGGCATAATGTTCCGGAAATTTATTTCTGTGTTGTGGAACGGTAAAGGTTCATAAGTTGCTTGCCTACAGTATCATACTTGTATGCTCCGCCGTAAGGGCTGATAGCATGCGCGGGGTAGTCTTGCAGGTGGTCGAGCATATAGAGAATGGCGTTTGTGAGAGCCTGTTCGTCTTCGACGGGAACAAGAATACCGCAGTCAGTGTTTACCATTTCGGGTATGCCACCTGCGCGGCTGCTAATTATAGGGAGCCCTACTGCCATGCACTCCGAAAGCACTACAGGTGCATTTTCGTAGCGGGAAAACATCACAAAGACATCGGAGGATTGCATCCACGTGCACACCTCACGAGGCGTTTGCTCGCCAGTGAAACGGAGCATTCCCTGAGGGAATTGCAAACTATCAGCATAAGTCTTGTCTTCGGCAAAGTCAATGCCTGTACCAACAATTACGAATTCAAAATCTTGGCGTATATCTGCCACTTTGCGAACTGCACGGAGCATACCCTGAATATTCTTGGCACGCTCGTCGAAACAACTGACATGGAGGAGACGGAACTTAGCCTTATGCGGGATAATGTGGGTGGGTTCCTCGTAGAAGAAATCGTCCACCACATTATGCAGTCGCTCCCAATGTGCATTTTGAATACCGCATTGTTTCATAGCATCCTCCAGCATCTGGCTAACGGGTAGTATGCACGACGCTTTGCGGGCGATATACTTCATTATTTTGCCATGCCATCCTCCACGAAAAGCAAGATTAACAGGCAGGTATCCGCTCCAATGCTCCACCACAATGTATGGGATGTGATAATGGTGTCGCAGCCAAAGGGCAAGGAGTCCGTTCTTGTCCAGAACGTTCATCTGTACGATGTCGGGCAGTCCCCATTCGCGTTTGAGCCGCACCCATCCGCGGAACATCTCCCACAGCCAGCGTAAGCCTGTCGCTTCGGAGAAAAGCACACGCACATCAGCCCCCTGGCGGGCAACCGCTTCGGTATGCTTCTGCACAAAGAGTCCCGCCATTGCGTCCCGCGGGGTGGGATACCATGCACTAAGGAAGAGTACTTTCATATCATATCTTGTCTCCTGACCAGCCGTGACCGATGTCCCAATGCTCGTCTATGACAAAGGGAAAGTCTTCGGGGAGATTGAA
>DGIN01000033.1 GCA_002387325.1 Bacteroidales bacterium UBA4621
GCAAGTAATCGTTAACATCAAGAAATAATAATATATTATGAAGTCCTATAAATTAGTCTTGCTACTGAGCCTCTCCGCTCTGTTATTGTCTTGCCAACCTCAAGACTCCACTGAACAGCAAATCGACCGTCTCCTTGCGCAGATGACTCTCGAAGAGAAGATTGGTCAGATGACCCAGGTCTGTGGCGGTTGGATATCCGATGACCTTGAGAATCAGGTGCGCAATGGCGCAGGTTCTATGCTCAATAGCGTGGGTGCAGAGGCTAACCACTACCAGCGTATTGCTGTCGAAGAGACACGTCTCGGTATCCCTATGATCTTTGCACGCGACATCATTCACGGCTTCCATACTATCTATCCTATTCCGCTCGGTCAGGCGGCTACTTTCGACCCCGCTTTGGTGGAAGAGGCGGCCCGTCTCACTGCCGATGAGGCTATCCAAGCAGGTCTTCGCTGGACGTTCTCCCCTATGGTTGATGTCTCGCGCGACCCACGCTGGGGACGTGTCGCCGAGGGCTATGGCGAGGACACGTATCTCACCTCGGTTATGGGTGCCGCTTGTGTCCGTGGTTACCAGTATTCCGACAGCACAAGCGACCAAATCCGCCTTGCCGCCTGCGTCAAGCACTTCGCCGGCTATGGCGCAAGTGAGGGCGGACGCGACTACAACACCACGTGGATTCCCGAGGTGCAACTCCGTGAGACCTATCTCCCGCCTTTCAAAGCAGCCATTGATGCGGGTAGTGCCACTATCATGTGTTCTTTCAACGACATCAACGGCGTACCCGCGTCGGCGAACCGTCATCTCAATGTGGACATCCTCCGCAACGAGTGGCACTACGATGGTATGCTTGTGTCCGACTGGGCGTCGTCGGCGAATATGATTGCCCACGGCAACTGTGCCGACCTCAAAGAGGCTACGCTCCTCAGTATCAATGCCCAAATGGAGATGGATATGGAGGGACACGGCTATCCGTGGCATCTCAAAGAACTTGTCGAAAGCGGCAAGGTCAGCGAGGAGCAAATCAATGCCTGCGTGCGCGATATCCTTCGTCTCAAGTTCCGTCTCGGCTTGTTCGACAACCCCTATTGTGCTGTCGATACTCCCGCCTGTTTCACCCCCGCCGCCCTCTCCGCCGCCCAACGTGCCGCCGAAGAATCCGCCGTCCTTCTCAAAAACAACGGCATTCTTCCTCTCTCAACTCCCAACTCTCAACTGCACTCAACACTCAACACTCAACGCTCAACTATCCTCATCTGCGGTCCTCTCGCTAATTCTCAGCACGACCAGAACGGCACTTGGTGCTTCGACAAGGTCGATTCGATGACTATCACCCCGCTGATGGCTTTCCGTGCATTGGCAAAAGAGGGCAAAATCCGTCTCATCGAGCAGACCGGCAAGCACTGGTCGCGTGAGGTCAGCCCGAGCAACATAAAAGAGTTAGTTCAAAAGGCAAAGCAAGCCGACATTATTCTTTATTTCGGCGGCGAGGAAAGTATTCTTTCCGGCGAAGCCCGCTGCCGTGCCCATCTCAACCTCCCCGGTGACCAAACTGCCCAGTTGAAAGCCCTCAAAGCCACAGGCAAACCCCTCGTCCTCACCGTTCTGGCAGGGCGTCCGCTCTGTATCGGCGAGGAAACCGCTCTTGCAGACGCAGTCCTCTATGCTTTCCATGGCGGCACTATGCAAGGCCCCGCATTGGCTAACATCCTCACGGGCGTAGTCGCACCCTCCGGACGCCTGCCGATGACCTTCCCGCAAGCCGTAGGGCAAATCCCTATGTACTACAACAAGAAGAACACCGGCCGCCCCACCTCGCACCCTGTCCTTATCGACCAAATACCCGTCGGCGCACCGCAGTTCTCCCTCGGCGAATCCAGTTACTGGCTCGAGTATGGCGACCAACCGCTCTTCCCCTTCGGCTACGGACTCACCTACACCACCTTTGAATACAGCCCCGTCGTCCTCTCCGACACTGTTCTGCATATAGGCAAGCCGCAGGCTCTTACCGCCACTTGCACTATCCGCAATACGGGCAACACCGATGCCGTCGCTGTGCCGCAACTCTATATCCGTGACCTCGTCGGCTCGCTCACACGCCCCGTGCGCGAACTCAAAGGCTTCGACCGCATCGCTATCCCCGCAGGTGAAAGCCGCGACATCTCGTTCACACTCACCGAGGACGACCTCGCCTACTGGCACCTCGCTTCTGGCATCACCCTCGGTGCCGACGGTGCCTACACACGCTCCGCCGAACCGGGCGACTTCCTCCTCTGGATAGCCCCCTCTTCCTCCGAAGGCACACCCGTCCGTTTCACATTGACCAATGAATTATAAACAAACAAATTTACTAACCATAAAAATTAAGTCTTATGAAAAAAATCTTTTCTTTTATTGCTACGGCATTATTGTCTGTATCAATGTTTGCAGCAACTCAGTATTGCAAAGAACCGCTCGAAGCAGCAGATGGAACAGCCTTACTTTCCCTTAAACACGTATCCGGAAATTCCTATGAGGTAGAACTGATCGCACAAGGAGAATTGGTATTTACCGCAGCCTTCAACATTGGTTGCGGTGTCAATCAAACGGAAGGTGCTGGCATTAATTTCGAGAAGGAGAATTGGCTAATATCTTCAGATGGTACAACGGCTACTTACGAATTTACGACTGCTTCAGAAAGTTCTGTACCTACTAATCTGTATGGCAACTATATTTGCTTCCAAAAAACTGGAGGTACTGCTCGGGATTTGGTTGAATTCAATCTGGCAGCAATCACCGACATCGACTGGACGGCGAATTGTGCAGAAGGTCCTGCCGATGAAGAGGCACCTGTAATGGGTACGGCTACGTTTGTATCGGCTACTTATTCCTCCATTACATTAGCGGTAACTGCTACTGATAATGTAGCAGTAAAGCGTTACCATGTTGTTGCAAATGGAGTGGACAAAGATTTTACGCCCAACAACGGAAATATCGTTATCACGGGTCTTACGGCTGGTACTACCTATGCCTTTGTTGTTACCGCCAAAGATGCGGCAGGCAATGTCTCTGCTAATTCGGCTACGGTAACAGATGTAAAGACATTGGATTACCCTGCTGCTCCTGCTGCCCCGATTCATAACCAAGCAAATGTCCGTTCTATCTATTCGGATACTTACACATCTGCGTTGGCACACGATTTCAGCAAAAACTCATGGAGTGGTATTAAATATGAGGAAATAACGCTTGATGAAAACAACCATTATCTTCTCTATACTGTCACATCTACTTGGATAGCATGGGGAAGCGACGGGGACGGCAACGATGCTATTATTGCCGCTGACGGTTTCAATGATGGTACCAACAAAGGTCTGGACTTGTCTGCAATGGATTATTTGCACGTAGATATGTTTGTTGATGCCGATTTCGTTTCTGGCACAATGACATTTAATGACGAGCGTTTGGCAGAACTTGGAGCAATCAAAGGGGGAGAATGGAACTCTCTCAATTTGCCTTTGAACACATTGGATGCAGACAAGCGCACCAATTTGCGTTGGATGAAATTTGAGGGATTCATTGGTGTGAGTATGGTAATTATAGACAATGTTTATGCATGGAAGGATGGAACTTCTACATCAATTATGGATGTAAACACCCTTCCCGAGACAACGAAGACCATCATTGACGGACAACTCATCATCATCCGCGATGGCATCCGCTACAATGCACAAGGGCAAGTGATTGAGTAATCTCTGCTTGACCAATCTGAATAAACTATCTCGTATTGTTGGCAGCAGGTGCTGCCTGCTGCCAACAATACTTTCTTATAATTCTTAAAATAACATCAGTTCGATATAAGCAGATTGTCTTATGTTTCCGCCGTAGGCGAATAAAATTTAGGGCAATTTATGGATGTAAAGACAAATATCTATTTCGATTTCTTGCCGCTCTGCGGCAAAGGAGTTTCTTGTTTCGAACTCACGTTAAATAAAATGCAACCTTGAATCCCGTATCTAGTTATCAACTATCTATGAAAACGCACATTTCTCGACCTCTGCTTGCCTTCTTGTTTTTGTGGCTGAATATGTTTGCTGTTTCTGCCACGCAGTATTGCCGTTCCCTACTGACATCCGGAGAGAACTCGATTTATCTTACGTGTGAAAAAACATCCGATGACGTATATACGCTTACTATCGAAGCGGATAATACGGTTACCTTGTCGGGTTTGGGCGGTTCTTTCTGTCATATCAATGGTAGTTCTGATCAAAACTTGGAATTACGTACCGTTCAGACTGTCAGCAACAATACCATCACTTGCAAAATCCAATCTACATCAGCACCGCAGTTCTATACTCCCCTCTATGTCTTGATGCCGGGTGAGGTTACCTTTCCTTTTCCTTCTGATATAGAATGGGGTACGTGCGGTGATACCCCCGACCTTCCTTTCGACCCGACTGCCAACTTGGCACTTGGCAAAACCGCGGTAGCGGGCTTCGGGGACAACCCTACCTATGCGAATAACGGCAATTACCGCGACCGTTGGGGTTCCAATGGTGCCGCAAAAGACTATAGTCAGGACTGGTGGTATGTCGATCTCGGCAACTATTACCATCTCAATAAAATAGAAATCTATTGGGAGAATGCCTATTCTTCTAATTTTGTCATACAGGGGGCGAAGACCCTGCCTGCCGATGTGGCGGACGATAACCTTTGGCAGACGCTCTACGCTTTTGAGGGCGAACCCAAACACACAAATCTGCCTGATAAGGTCGAGGCTGACGCCAAGAACGAATATACCGTAGCGGGGGTGGCGCGTTATGTGCGTATCAAATCGTATAAAAACTCTGAAAATAATGCCTATGGAATGAGTATGTGGGAATTCCGTGTGTTTGGCATCGGTGTTTCCGAAGCCGGCGAGATTGTACCCGATATGGTCTCGGCGAAAATCCTTTCGGTTGACCAACTGCAAGGGAGCGTAACGCTTGAACTCAAAGCCACCAAGACAAAAGATGGCGTTACATCGGATATTCATACCTTCCGCCTGCGCAATACGCTGACGGGCAAGGTGCGTTTCGCTACTACGGATGATAACTACCGCGTTACTTTTACCGACCTTACTCCTTGTGCCGATTACAAAGTGGATGTCTGGGCGGTGGACTATGTCGAATCGGATAATGCGGAGCATATCGAGTTTGAGGCGCCTGCCGGCAATATGGCATTGAGGCGTGAGTGTACCGCTGGTTTTACGGAGGGGGACAACTATGCTAAAAACGCGGTGGATGGCAGTTCCACTACCCGTTGGAGCAGTTATGGTGCGTCTCCCGGACAGGCGTGGTGGCAGGTGGATTTGGCTGAGGTCAGATCCATAGATTCCATCCGTGTGGACTATCAGGCGAACTGGGTGGACGGATATGAAATTCTGACATCGCTGGATAATAGCAGTTGGTCGCCGTTGCTCGTAAGCGATACGCCGCCTGCCTTGGGGCATAATTGCTACGCTACATCTGCTATCGGACGCTATCTGCGTATGCAGCCCCAAACGGGAGAAAATACCCGCCACAACTGGTCGTTCTATACTTTCGAGGTCTATGGCGATTGTACCTACGACGACAAACCGCGGATGATCTTTGCCTCTTTCGAGAGTGCTACAACCTCTACTGCTGAAATCCGCGTCAGTGCTACCGATGCCGTAACGCCTTTTGCTGACCTTACATACGAGTGTATCCTTAC
>DGIN01000014.1:0-10849 GCA_002387325.1 Bacteroidales bacterium UBA4621
TTCGTTTTTTAACGAACTATTGCTTATTGTAAACCGGTTATATATTTCGCCGCCTCCGACCAGCCTATGGCACAGCAAAGCCTTTTGCCAAGAGCCGCAGGATTTTGTATTTTGCTATTCAGGCTACAAAGGTAGTCATTTTTTAGGAAATATGCAATACTATTTGTCTTTTAGAGTTATAATATGCAAAAAAACGGCAGTGCATACACAGAATGGTGCATAGCACTGCCGGTCTGCAATCCGGTAGTTGTATATTGCACAAAGGCTATTTATGCGGGCTCAGGCGGTTGTTTCTTCCCTTGCAAAACAAAGAGGATTACACAAACCCAAAGAGGGTTAATGGTTGATAGAGGAAAAGAATCGGTTGAGTTGGTCGCGGGTGGTGGTATCACGCGGAATAATGAGGATTGTGTCGTCGCCCGCAATGGTACCGAGAATGAGTTCCGTACCCCGGTTGTCGATGTCATACGCCACGGCGTTGGCAAAGCCCGGTCGGGTTTTCACCAGGGCAAACTGTCCGCAGAAATCCACGGCGGTAATAGACATCTTTGCCAGATTAGAATCAATACCCAGCACTTTCTTTTCCACAATGGGATTAGCGGGGATAACATACTTGAAAGAGCCGTCGGGCAGGATTTTCTTTTCCGCCCTCAGATCGTGCAAGTCGCGGCTCAGAGTCGCCTGTGTAGTCTGATAGCCATGTTTGAGGAGGGCCGCACTGAGTTGTTCCTGACTGGTGATAACTTGCGCATTGAGCAGATTGACGATCATGCGCATGCGTGTCATACGGATATTCATAAAATATACAGTTTATACAATTTTTCAGGCACAAAAATAGCATATTTTATGCATATATGCAAACAGACTATGCATATATGCAATATAAACGGCACAATTGGACATTTGGTTCAAGAGGGGTTATCAGGGAGTCGGTATATAGCAAGAAAAGTGGAAGAAAACAAGTCGGACGTTACTTTTTGACGATGCGGGACGATAAGGAGTTCTACTCAGCCCACAGGGCTTCGTTATCGCTACGACACTCAGTGCACAAAGCGCACCTGCCTTACGCTTCACGTCTCCATAAGCACGGTATCGTCATACGGTTTGTGGCAAACCGGCCGCGGACGGGGGCGTCCGGGTCCCCGGAGCAGAGGGTACCAACCCTTCGGCAAACGCCTTATATGGTTGGTACAATGAACCGTGTATGTACCGTGTATGTACCGTGTATGTACCGTGTATGTACCGTGTATGTACCGTAGTTGCCAGCGGGAGGACAACAACAGACTACAACAGACGACGCTTCACGTCTCCATAAATGCAGATAACGATGCGGGACGCATCGTCTCCACAAGCACAGTATCGTCATGCGGTTTGTGCCAAACCGACCGCGGACGATGGCGTCCGCGTCCCCGGAATAATACACTATTTTGATGCGGTTGCCCTGATAGAGTTTGATTAAGTCGGACCATATTGGCAGGGTTCTTGTATATATGTTCTTGTATATATCGAAAAAAAGCAGTAACTTTGCACACGTTAAGAAGCAGTAACTTGGCACACGTTAAGAAGCAGTAACTTGGCACACGTTAAGAGACGTATAGACAAACAACGTATAAACGAACAAACCTAATAATATGGAATTCAAGTATGCGCCGATGTTTCAACTCGGCAAGGACGAAACAGATTATTATCTGCTGACGAAAGACTATGTGTCGGTCAGTGAGTTTGAGGGACACCCGATTTTGAAAGTGGAAGCCGAAGGTTTGACCAAGATGGCGCAGCAGGCTTTCCACGATGTGAGTTTTATGCTGCGCCGCAGCCACAACGAGCAGGTAGCCAAGATTTTGCGTGACCCGGAAGCCAGTGCCAACGACAAGTATGTGGCACTCACTTTCCTGCGCAACGCCGAAGTGGCTTGCAAGGGGCAGTTGCCTCTCTGCCAGGACACCGGAACGGCAATCATACACGGTGAGAAAGGTCAGCAGGTATGGACGGGTTTCTGCGACGAGGAGGCATTGAGCCGCGGGGTATATAACACCTATACGCAGGACAACCTGCGCTATTCGCAGAATGCGCCGCTTACGATGTACGATGAGGTGAACACCAAGTGCAACCTGCCCGCACAGATAGACATAGAGGCTACCGAGGGTATGGAATACCGTTTCCTGTGCGTTACGAAAGGCGGCGGTAGCGCGAACAAGACCTATCTCTATCAGGAGACCAAGGCGCGTATCCAGAACCCCGGTACGCTGATTCCGTTCCTCGTAGAGAAGATGAAGAGCCTCGGTACCGCCGCTTGCCCGCCGTATCATATCGCTATCGTGATTGGCGGCACGAGTGCGGAGCGCAACCTGCTGACGGTGAAGTTGGCATCGACCCACTACTACGACAGCCTTCCCACTACGGGCGACGAGACAGGGCGTGCTTTCCGTGATACAGAGTTGGAGAAGACGCTGCTGCAAGAGGCATACAAGATAGGTCTCGGTGCGCAGTTCGGCGGCAAATATATGGCTCACGATGTGCGTGTGGTACGCTTGCCGCGCCATGGTGCGAGTTGCCCGATAGGTTTGGGCGTCAGTTGCTCCGCCGACCGCAACATCAAGTGCAAAATCAACAAAGACGGTATCTGGCTGGAGCGTTTGGACAACAACCCCGGCAGCCTGATACCCGAGGAGTTGCGCAATGCGGGCGAAGGTGATGCCGTACGTATCAACCTCAACCAGCCGATGCGCGATGTATGCAAAATTCTGACCCGGTATCCGATTGGGACCCGCCTCTCGCTCAACGGCACTATCATCGTGGGACGCGACATCGCCCATGCAAAAATCAAAGCACGCCTTGATGCCGGTGAACCGATGCCCGAGTATTTGAAAGACCACCCTATCTACTATGCGGGTCCTGCCAAGACGCCTAAGGGTATGGCTTGCGGTTCGATGGGTCCGACCACGGCAGGGCGTATGGATCCGTATGTGGACGAGTTCCAAGACCACGGAGGCAGCCTGATTATGCTGGCAAAGGGCAACCGCTCGATAGATGTAACCAACGCTTGCAAGAAGCACGGCGGTTTCTATCTCGGTTCTATCGGCGGACCGGCGGCTATTCTGGCACAGGACAATATCAAGTCGATAGAGTGCGTAGAGTATCCCGAGTTGGGTATGGAAGCCATCTGGAAAATCGAGGTAGAGAACTTCCCCGCATTCATTCTGGTGGACGACAAGGGCAACGACTTCTTCAAACAACTCAAACCGTGCACGGGGTGCACTATACTTAATTAAGAATTATTATGCAGAGTGGGTTATTGGTCTGATTGGACTTATCAGCCCAATCAGATCAATACCATCTCCTACTATGGACAACAAACAGCAGAAAAAGAAAGGGTTTTGGCAACGGATACGGTATAAATACCGTTTGACCATAATAGACGAAAGCAACTTGAACGAGAAATGGCACATCCGTTTGAGCGGACTCGGTGCGTTCAGTCTGCTGTTTTTTCTGTTTGTAGCCGTAGTGGGGGCACTTTCGCTGTTGGTAGTCTATACGCCTATCCGCAACATCTTGCCCGGCTATAGCGAGAGCATCCGTAAGCAGTTGATTACGGAGTCGGCACGGGTGGATTCCCTTTGTACGGATATGGAGTTGCAACGCCGCTACCTGGAAGTGATAAAGCAGATTACCGCAGGTGAAATTCAGTCGGACACGGTGCAGAGTCTTGACTCGATGCAGATTGTAATGCGTGAGGAGTTGCTCGAAGCCAAAAACCAGGCTACCGAGGATTTTCTCTCGCAATATGAAGAGAAAGAAAAAGACTATCTGCAGTTTTTCGACACGCAGACAGCCCCGCCTACCATCAGTTTTTTCCGCCCGACACAAGGTGTAGTGACAAAGCATTGCGTTCCCGAGCAAAAAGAGTACGGGATTACATTGCAGACAACGGAGCATAAAAGCATCACATCGGTGCTGTCGGGTACGGTGGTCTATATGCAGCAAGAACAAGACGAGACCTACACTATGATGGTGCAGCACGAGAACTACCTGAGCGTATATCGGCAAATAGGAACGGTGCTGAAACAGGTAGGTACGGTGGTGCAATCCGGCGAGACACTCGGTATGGTCGGCGAGCAACACCTGTTGGGATTTGAGTTGTGGAAAAACGGGCAGTGCATCAACCCTGAGGATGTGATTGCGTTTTGAGAGGGTAAGAATTTGTAAATTTGTAAGTGTGTACATTTGTAAATGAAGCAGATAGCGATATTAGGCAGCACGGGGAGTATCGGCACTCAGACTCTGAACGTGGTGCGGGCGAACCCCGACCGCTTTGAGGTATATGCCATCTCGGCAAACCGCAGCATCGACTTGCTCATACGGCAGGCGCGGGAGTTCCACCCCGAAGTGGTATGCATTGCCGACGAGAGCCTTTATCAGCCGCTGAAAGAGGCATTGCACGACCTGCCGGTCAAAGTATGGGCAGGCGCAGATGCCATAGCCGAAATGGTTACAATGCCGAGTATCGACATTGTGGTAGCGGCTATGGTGGGCTATGCAGGTTTGCGCCCGACGATGGAGGCTATACGGGCAGGCAAGACCATCGCCCTTGCCAACAAGGAGACCCTTGTGGTGGCAGGCGAGATAATATGCCGTCTGGCACAGCAGTACCACGCTCCCATTCTGCCGGTGGACAGCGAACATTCGGCTATCTTTCAGTCGCTTGCGGGCGAACAGGACAACGAGATAGAGAAGATACTCCTGACCGCCAGCGGCGGACCGTTCCGCACCTTCACCCGCGAGCAGATGGCACACGTTACGGCAGCCGATGCCCTCAAACACCCCAATTGGGACATGGGTGCGAAAATCACCATCGACTCCGCCAGTATGATGAACAAAGGTTTCGAGGTCATCGAAGCCAAATGGTTGTTCGGTGTGGAGGTGGAGAAAATCGAGGTGCTGGTGCACCCGCAGTCGATCGTCCATAGTGCCGTGCAGTTCCGCGATGGGGCAGTCAAAGCACAACTCGGGGCACCCGATATGCGCCTTCCTATCCAGTATGCGCTCACCTACCCCGAAAGGCTTCCGAGCGATTTTCCACGTCTCGATCTGTTCCGGACACACGACCTGACTTTCGAGAAACCCGACTTAGAGCGTTTCCCGAACCTCGCTCTAGCATACCAAGCCACCCGCCGCGGAGGCAATATGCCGTGCGTACTCAATGCAGCCAACGAGGTGGCAAACCTGGCTTTCCGCCTAGGGAAATGTGGTTTCCTGCAGATGTCGGACATCATAGCCGGGACTATGGCAAAAGCGGAATATATCGCCGCCCCCACCTACGATGACTACGTAGCGACCGACACGGCGGCAAGGCAGATTGCGGAAGACCTTTGTCAATTAACAAATAAGAATTAACAATTAACATACAAAGCGGCTTATCCCGCAGCATTATTCATTATTCATCATTCATAATTATTCATGCGTTGGTTACAACTTATTATTGCACTTAGTTTTCTCGTTGTCATCCACGAGTTCGGACATTTTGCCTTTGCACGTTTATTCAAAGTGCGTGTAGAGAAATTCTATATGTTCTTCAATCCGCGTTTCTCGCTGGTACGCGCCAAGAAAGTGGGGGGGCGTTGGCGTTTCCGCTTTTTTGCTCCCAACGTGAAACCCGCTATGGTCGAGGTGGAAGACCCCATAACGCACAATCCCAAGTTAGACGACAAGGGCAACAAGATATACCGCCCGATGACAGACGCAGAGCGCAAAGTCCTACCCGAAGACGACTGGCGTCGCGACCCCGACAACACCGAGTGGGGCATCGGCTGGGTACCTTTCGGCGGCTATTGCGCCATCGCGGGTATGGTGGACGAGACCAAGTCCGCCACCGACCTGCCCTCCGAGCCGCAACCGTGGGAGTTCCGCGCCAAACCCGCATGGCAGCGCCTGTTTATCATTATGGGCGGTATCCTGGTCAATTTTGTTGCCGCACTCGTGATGTTCGTCCTGATACTTTTCTCGTGGGGACAAGACTCACTGCCCCTGCACAATATCAATACCGGTTTATATTACTCCGAACTGCTGCAGCAAGAGGGTTTCCGCCAACAAGACAAGATACTGACTATCAACGGACAAGAGCCGCAAGATTTGAGCGATGTCATCCAATGGCTGATTATCGAGGGCAAACAGGACGTGGTAGTACTGCGCGGCAGCGACACCATCGCCCTCACGATGTCGCAAGACCTCGGCACACGCTATCTCGCCCTGCAAAACGAGTTCGACCGGCAAGAACGGCAAAAACAGCGGGATGACAAATCCTACCAGAAGCGCGGCTACCAACTCATCGGCTATTTTATGCCCTTTGTCGTTGATTCTGTATTAGAAGGCGGGGCTGCCTACTATGGCGGGATGCAGGCGGGCGACAGTATCGTCGGCATCAACGGGCAGGACGGCTTGTGCTATGTGCAAACCACCGAGATACTGCAAGCCCACCCTTGCGACAGTGTAACCGTGGATTTCTACCGTGCGGGAAAACTGATGCACGCAGGTGTCTTTATCGGCGACCAATGCAAATTAGGCGTTTATCCGCGTTCACCGATAACATTCTACCAATATGAGCATACCGACTACTCGTTCCTGCAATCCATACCCGCAGGAATCAAATATGGCTGGGACATGCTCAAGATGTACGTCAAGCAGTTCCGTCTGGTGTTCACCAAAGAGGGTGCACAGTCGCTCGGCGGATTCGGAGCAATGGGCAATATGTTCCCCAATACGTGGGACTGGTTCTCTTTCTGGCACATGACGGCATTCCTCAGCCTCATCCTCGCGTTTATGAATTTCCTGCCCATACCCGCTCTCGACGGCGGATATATCCTGTTCCTGCTTTGGGAAATCATCACGCGCCGCAAGCCGAGCGACAAGTTCCTCGAAATAGCCAACAACATCGGTTTCTGGCTGCTATTGGCTCTACTGATCTTCGCCAACGGAAACGATATATTAAAGATATTCTTCTAAGACCTCCCCAACCCCTCCAAAGGAGTGGCATACAGATATGGGCAAAACAGCATAGGATGCGCATAGGATAGGCTATTCAAAATCTAACTAAAAATGGACATAGAAAATCACCATACAGATCCCGATATGAAGTCCCCCTCTCTGAGGGGGTCGGGGGAGTCGTTCGTTCACCCATCCTCCTATGTGGACGAAGGCTGCAGCATCGGTCGCGGCACCAAGATTTGGCATTTCTCGCATATTATGTCGGGCTGCCGCATAGGCGAGGACTGCAATATCGGGCAAAACGTGGTTATCTCGCCCGATGTGGTGCTGGGGCGCAACTGCAAGATTCAGAATAATGTGTCCGTCTATACGGGTGTCCGCTGCGAGGACGATGTCTTCCTCGGACCGAGTATGGTCTTCACCAACGTCATCAACCCGCGTGCGGCGGTCAGTCGCAAAGCGGAGTACCGCCCGACAATCCTCAAACAGGGCACATCCGTCGGTGCCAACGCCACCATCGTTTGCGGACACACACTCGGTGAATACTGTCTCATCGGAGCAGGCTCGGTCGTAACGAAAGATGTCCCCGCCTACGCCCTTATGGTCGGCAATCCCGCACGCCGCACAGGCTGGGTGAGCCGCCACGGAGAAAAACTCACTTTCGACGCCCGCGGCATCGCCATATGCCCCGCTACCGGAGAAAAATACCAACTCACAGACAATCAAGTTACTCTCCTTGGATAAATCCAACAAACCATTATGATTCAACGTATTCAAACCCTTTATCTGTTTCTTGTAGTGGTGCTTGGCATCCTGCTTTGTTTCTTCTCGCCGGTGCAGTTTCTGCCTACAACCGGCACTGCCTACATCACGCTCGCTACATTCTCCAAGTGGCCTTTGGCAGTCATCACGGTGGCTGTTCCGCTGATTGCTTTGGTAGATATTTTCCTCTTCAAACGCCGTCTGTTGCAGGCACGTATCAATGTGGTGAATGTCGTTCTGTGTGTAGGCTATTATGCCCTGCTGGCGCTCTATATCGCCTTTATCGTTAAGGGATACGAACCCGTCAACGATGTGATTTTGACTGGCGCAGACTGGTACCCCACCCTATGGGCGTCTATCCCGCTCATCAATATGATTCTTACCCTGATGGCAACACGCCGTATCCTCAAAGACGAAGCACTTGTACGTGCAGCCGACCGACTGCGCTGATATATACAAGAAATATGCATTATATGCAATTTCCGTATCTCGTAATACCGATTACGTAGAAAAGACGTAGAAAGGTGAAGCGTGAGGCGGATGTGCATCGCACATTGAGCGCCGAAGCGACACGAAGCCCTGTGGGCTGAGTAGAACTCCTTATTAGAAAGAATTGGAGTTTAGGCTGTGCATAAGCCGCCTTTTTATGCATTATATGCACTTTTTATGCATCCGCTTTGCATGTTAATTATTAATTATTAATTATTAATTGAAATGTTTCTTCTCGATATAGACGTTCCTACACCTGCCATTCCGCCTTCGGATTCCATTCGGCAGGTAACGGAAAATATCATCAAACAGGCAACCACCGATCCTGAATCGTTTTGGCACGGGGTGATGGACAGTGCCATCCGTTTCGGTCTCAAAGTTCTGGTGGCTTTTGTCATCTACCTGATTGGTGCGTGGCTTATCAAACGTGTGAAAACACTCTTGGTCAAGGTTTTTGAACGCCGCCACACCGAGCGCACGCTGGCCACGTTCATCTCCTCGCTCGTCAGTATCACCCTCACCATAATGCTGGTGCTTGCCACCATCGGCACACTCGGAGTCGATACCACCTCTTTTGCAGCCCTGCTCACTGCCGGCGGTATGGCTATCGGTATGGCACTGTCGGGTACGGTGCAGAATTTTGCGGGCGGTATCATGCTGCTTATCTTCCGTCCATTCAAAGCGGGCGATTTCATTACCGCTTCGGGCGTCTCTGGTACCGTGATGGAGGTCTCTATCGTTTCTACGAAGATTCTTACTACAGACAACCGGGTCATCGTCTTGCCTAACGGCACTCTCTTCAGCAGCAATATCGAGAACGTGTCCGCCCAGCCCTTGCGCCGTGTAGATTGGACGGTCAGCGTGGAGTACGGCTCCGATGCCGAGAAATGTATGGAACTCATTCAGGAGATTGTGCATTCCGATGCCCGTGTCCTCACCTCTGCCGACCAACGCCCTAAGGTGGACTCCCGCTCGGCGGTAAACACCGAGGGACTACCCATTCCCGATCCGTTTGTAGCACTCTCGTCGCTCAACGAGAACGACATCTCCTTTACCGTCCGTGCCTGGGTGCGCAAAGAAGATTATTGGGACGTTTTCTACGACCTCAATCTCCGTTTCTATACCGAACTCCCGCAGTACGGCTTCGGTTTCGCCTACCCCCACATGGACATCAACATCACCAACAAAACGAATGCTTAAGGGAGAGTATTTATAGAACCTGCACTAAGTCACATTTTCTCCCTATCTATCTCCCCAAGAAAAACAGCAGTTGCAGCAAAAATGGCTACCAACGTAGCAACCACCCTCACGGGCTAGCGCTACTATTTTGAATCTAAATCTCGAACAAGACGGACTGCATGCCCATAGTCGTAGTAACTGAGATCCGTGGTCGCTCCATTAGAATAAAAGTACAGGTAGCGCGCGTAGCCCGAGCCGATAGGTGTAGCAGACCAATAGAAGCCAGCGGGCTGCACGTAGTACACATTCGCCCCGATGCGGTACCCCGAAGTTGGTAAGAACACAGCATTAGCGGCTTCTAAGTTCTGCCAATCGCTCAAAGTTAAGGTTTGGCAAAAAGCATACTCATGTATGCTAAACGTCGACGAGAAACCATTTCTGAAAGTTACGCCAGCAGGACAAGTCCAATTGTCGGGCAACAAGATCAGACCATTGGCATATTTTGTACCATCGGCATTGAAATTGATACGTGCTACACCTGTGAGTTGGTCTGCATTGGTACGTTCAAAGAGAACATAATACCACTCATCCGCCGTCAACGTGTACCACGTCTTACCATCACCTATATTCTTACCCCAGTCCACGAAATCACCCCTACAATCGCTATCATCCATTAAAGTACTGATACCCCACTCTGCACTACCAGTATTACCGCTCCAACCGAACAAGTCTATTTTGTCTGCTACAGCACTACCTTCTTTGTAATAACCATACTCTGTACTTATCGCTGCGATACCACCAACCACATTATCCGTACCAATCATATCGTACTGATGTTCCGCAAATGACCAGGTATCGGTTGAGCGGGTGTACTGCAAGTTGCCTGGTGAGAAACGAACCAGTTTAGTGGCACTGACGGAGAATCCATCGTCCTTTACCATAGAACTTTTCAGTGTGGTAAAATTTTTGATAGCACCGAACTCATATTGGGTCCCATTGAGAAGTACAAAAGCACAATAGTAATACTTAAGATTATCTGTCAATCCATTTAATGCGATAGTGTAATCTTTCCCAATTAGCGTCTTGCCCAACACCTTATCGCCCTTGCGGTTATTCATATCCTGCAAATTATCAGATACCATCATACCAAACTCCACCGAGTTATAATCCTTGATATCCATATTTATCCTACCTGTCAATACCGCACTTTGTGTGGTAATCTCGGTTGCTTCACCAGTCGTTACTTTATCTGGTGTAGGTGCAACGGTTTCTTCCCCTTTACACCCTGTCAGACTGATGCAGGATACAGCCAGCAGCATACTTGTCAAGAACTTAATCGTTTTCATTGTTATTATCATTTATGATTGTTTTTTTTACATCACACATTCTGCTTTGAATACCTCTTTCAATTCTCCCAATTTATGCTTTACCTTTGCAG
>DGIN01000014.1:10857-12850 GCA_002387325.1 Bacteroidales bacterium UBA4621
ATTTGGAGATAAACATAAAAAGCTTTTCACGCACATATTCTTAAAATATTGTTGCAAAGTTAGTAGAAATAATCCAATTATGCAAATTTTGATTCAACGTAGAAAAGGAAAGACTTGTGTATATCCTGCAAAAAGCGTATCTTTGCGGAATATACACAATTTTGTATTCTTCAGCGAAAGACAATGGAAACACTATTAGGAAAAACATTATCGGAGTTACAGGAAGTGGCGCAGGGTGTAGGCTTGCCGAAGTTTGCGGGCAAGCAATTAGCAGAATGGCTCTACATCCGCCGTGCCACATCGTTTGATGAAATGACCAATATATCGCTTCGCGGGCGTGAAGCACTCAAAACACAATACACTATCGGTCGCCACGCACCCGTAGCACACGCCGAGTCCGCAGACGGCACTAAGAAATACTTGTTCCAAATAGGGAACCAATATATCGAATCGGTCTATATCCCCGATGGCGACCGAGCCACGCTCTGCGTCTCCACCCAGATGGGATGCAAAATGGGCTGCCGCTTCTGTATGACGGGTACACTCGGTTTCCATGGGCAACTTTCTGCCGCAGAGATACTCAACCAAATACTCTTTTTTCCGCTTACATCGGACACCCCAAGTAAGATCCCTACCGCAGAACTAAGCAGGGGCGTTCCACTTACCAACGTGGTCTATATGGGTGAGGGCGAACCGTTCGATAATATCGACAATGTACTCCGTTCTTTGGAGGTGATGACTGCCACATGGGGATGTGCGTGGTCGCCTCGCCGCATCACGGTCTCTTCTGTCGGTGTCCTTCCCGGACTGCGCCGTTTTTTGGACGAAAGCGAGTGCCATCTGGCTATTTCGCTCCACAACCCGTTTGCCATTGAGCGGCAACAGGTAATGCCCGCCGAGAAACTCTACCACCTGACTGATGTGGTCTCTCTGCTCAAGCAATATGATTGGGAACACCAACGCCGCGTATCGTTTGAATATATCTGTTGGGCGGGCATAAACGATACACCAAAGCATGCCAACGAACTCTTGCGTCTTCTGCGAGGTCTCAACTGCCGCATCAACCTTATCCGTTTCCATGCCGGTGCAGAAGAAATCCGAAAGAACAAAGAACAAAGAACAAGGAACAAAGAACAGAGGACAGAGGACAAAAAAATCAACAACAAAGAACAAGAAGCAAAACCTAAAGACCCAAACCCCTGTTTCCCCGCCAGCGATGAAAAACAAATGGAGTGGTTCCGTGATTACCTCACCACCCACGGTATCACCACCACCATACGCCGCTCCCGCGGCGAAGACATCCTCGCCGCATGCGGTATGCTCGTCAATGCCCTGCAAAACGCCACTTGCTGAACTTTATACCTTTGTTGTCGTATAAAAAACAACAGACATATAAAGTACACTGCAGAATCATAAAACTTATAGGCACATCTCCTACGGGCGTTTTGTTCTGCTCCTTATTCGTAACGTCCGGCAGTTTCTCACCGTCCTCTCCTTCTTCAAAACAATCCTTGTCTCCACCGGCAATACGACGCGGACGGCGAGCAATTCCGTTTGCATCCATATCGGGAACAGATACCATATCTTGTGAAGAAGAGGATAACAAAACAGAAGTGGAAGAAAATGAGTAGGAAACCAATGCCTGTTCTGTTGCTACAACAGAATTGATACAAGAATTGGTACAATCACACCAAGTATTTGCAGATATTGTTATGCCTATACATAATGCGCTTAATAGGCGCATATATCGGTATCTTAACACAAGTTCTAAACGTTTGTTAGCATACAAAGATACTCATATTTTATGTGTTACACAATTTTTCTCTCAACAAAATACAACCATACTGCATTTCCATTGCATTTCCCCGCCTTCTCCTCTCTTGCTGTTGTGTATATCACTCAAATTTTGTAACTTTGCAATCTAAAACAACTATAGTGTCCATTTAGAAACGCAATTTTGGGGGTACATTTTTGCCCCCTGTCAGCCCCTGTT
>DGIN01000074.1:0-12487 GCA_002387325.1 Bacteroidales bacterium UBA4621
ACGCTGCAAAGGTAAAGCATAAATTGCATATTCTTTTGCTTATTTTTAGAAAATGTTTTTTGTGTATTTATTTGCACGGGTGCAAATAAATACTTAACTTTGCAAGCAACAAAACACAAGCAAATATGAAAATGATTGCCCCCTCGGTGTTGTCGGCGGATTTCGGCGACCTGAGAAAAGACCTTGAGATGATCAACCGCAGCGAAGCAGACTGGCTGCATGTGGACGTGATGGACGGCACGTTTGTACCGAATATCTCCTTCGGTTTTCCACTGATGGTGCCGATGAAGAAATACTGCACCAAACCCCTCGATGTGCATCTGATGATTGTCCACCCCGAGAAATATGTGGAGCGTTTCTGCGATGCGGGGGCATACAGTGTCGGTTTTCACCTCGAAGCGGTGGATGATCCGATGCCTATACTCGGTCTGATCAAGGGCAAAGGCGTGCGCACCTGCCTTACTATCAATCCGGATATAGACGTACACCGCCTTGACCCCTATTTAGACAAAGTGGATATGGTGCTGATTATGTCTGTTTATGCGGGTTTCGGCGGGCAGAGTTTCATTCCCGAGACATTAGATCGTGTGCGCTATGTGCGCGGGGAGATTGCGCGTTGCGGGCTGAATACTTTGATAGAAGTGGACGGCGGTATCAACACCAAGAATGCCGCCGGTGTATTCGAGGCCGGGGCGGACGTATTAGTGGCAGGCAGTGCCGTCTTTCATGCCAAAGACCCTGAGAAAGCCATCCGGTTGATGAAAGGGGAATAGGTATAATTAAGAATTAGGAATTAAGAATTAGGGATTGGAACGAGATTGGAAAGAATGGTTTCGGGGGCGACCTATGGTGGTATTGCTACTGCCCTTGGCAGCAGCAATTTTGCTTTGCTACTACACCCGCTTTCCTGTTGATTTGCTGCACGACACGGATGTGCCGTATATAGACAGCACTTGCGTTTTCCAAGTTGCCATACAGGACTATCCCTCCCGATGCAAGAAGACCGTCCGCTATACGGCAAAGGTGCTGACAATAGTGGACTCTGCGGCACACTCCGCACGGGGAAAAGTCTACCTCTATATGCAGCCCGACAGCACCCGTAGTATGCCGGTTATGGGCGATACTCTTATGGTGCGCACGCGGATTAGGCGGGGCGGTCAGTCGGGCGATTTTGATTATGGTACCTACCTGCGGCAGCAAGGTATAGCGGGAGCAGGCGTAGTGTGGCGCAACCAATGGCAGTATATAGGGCATAGTACGTCACAGCCTTTCTCGCCCAAGCAATGGCAGCACGCCCTGCAGGAACGCTATCACTGTCTCGGATTAAGCGGGCAAGAGGCAGCCACTGTATCCGCACTCACTTTGGGGTACAAGGAAGACCTTGACCGCGAGACGGCACAGAGTTTTCAACGGGCAGGTGCGGCCCATATCTTGGCTGTGAGCGGTTTGCATACGGGTATCATATATTCCATTCTGTTGCTCGTTCTCACTCTCGGCGGACGGTTCAAACCGCTCTATACACAGCGGCTGTGGCGGTGCGGACAATCGGCAGTCATCATTGCGGCTATGTGGGCGTATGCGGCTATGACGGGTATGACCCCGTCGGTGGTGCGCAGTGTGCTGATGCTCACCTTGGTGGAAATCGGACGTATGCTCTACCGGCAATCGTTGTCGCTTAATACAGTAGCCGCAGCGGCGTTTCTGCTATTGGCAGTCCGTCCGTTGGATTTGTTTTCCGTCAGTTTCCAACTCAGTTTTGCCGCCGTGGTGGCATTGCTGCTGTTCGTTCCTGCTTTTTCCATGATGTTACCTGTAGGTTGGATACGCCCTGCACCCCTCCGCAAGACGGCAAAATACGTGGTGGATATCATAGCCGTTTCGCTTGCGGCACAAATAGGTACTCTTCCGCTGACATTGTATTATTTCGGGCAATGCTCCAACTATTTCCTATTGACCAACCTGCTGGTTATCCCTTTGGCGTGGCTGCTAGTAGTAGCGGCTCTGGCAGTTTTGGCAATAGGAGGTTTGCCGTGGATAGGAGATGCCTGCGTGTGGATATGCAATGGTTTGGCGCGGCTGCTCAACACCTCTGTGGGGTGGATAGAGCATTTGCCCGGTGCGGTGAGCGAGATACGCATATCGCTTCCGATGGTAGTGCTGCTCTATGGTGCGATAGCAGGAGGGTATTGGTCGCTCAAACGCAGTCTGTGGTGGCTGTTGCCCACTGCCGGCTGTATGGTCGGATTTTGCTATTTATATACGATTGTATGAGAGAATATACTTTGTCGGAGTTGTCTGCCTTGATACAGGAGGCGATAGAAACAGAACTGCCCGAGACCTACTGGGTGCGGGCTGAGATTGCCTCATTAGGCGAGAAAGGCGGGCATCTGTACCTCGACCTTGTAGAGAAAGGCAAGCGCGAGATACTGGTTGCCAAGCAGCGTGCCACCTGCTGGGGCAACCTGCAAACAATACTGCAGGCGTACTTTGAGCAGGAGACGGGCAGCCGTCTGCAGGCGGGTATGCAAGTATTAGTGGAAGTGGAAGTGAACTACCATACCGTGTATGGTTTGAGCCTTAACATCGTCAATATCGACCCGCAATATACTCTCGGCGATATGGCACGGCAGCGGCAGGAGACCATACGCCGGTTGCAGGAAGAGGGCATTATGGATATGCAAAAAGAGTTGCTGCTGCCCACACTCACACGCCGTATTGCAGTGGTCTCGGCGGAGAGCGCAGCAGGCTACGGCGATTTCTGCGACCAGTTGTATGCTTCTCCCTATCCGTTTACCACGCAACTCTTTGCCGCCACCATGCAAGGCGATAATGCCGAACGCTCCATTATTGCCGCACTCGGAGCAATTGCCACGCAGGAAGAGGACTTTGATGCGGTAGTGATTATTCGCGGCGGCGGTGCCACCACCGATCTGAGTTGCTTTGACCGCTACAACCTCTGCGCCCATTGTGCGCAGTTTCCGTTGCCCGTCATCAGTGGCATAGGACATACGCGCGATGTCAGTGTGCTGGATATGGTGGCGAACACGGCTCTCAAGACCCCTACTGCAGTAGCGGCATTCCTGATTGAGCGGATGGAAGTGCAGGCGGCACGTATAGAGGATTTGCAGCAACGGCTCTTGCGGACGGCAGACCGGCAGTTATTGCTGCGCCAGCACCGTATAGACGAATGGCAGCAACGATTAGAGCAAGCCAACCGGCAACTGCTCCTTATGCAATCGCACAAGTTGGAACTTTTGGAGCAACGTATCGCTGCCTGTTCGCCAGAGCGTATATACCGGATGGGCTACAGCCTTTTGAAGTGCAACGGGAAAGCAGTGCGCAGCGTACACGATGTACAGACCGGTGATATACTGACTACTTATATGCAGGACGGACAGATTGAGTCAGTAGTGAGATGAAAAAGAAAAAGCATATCTTGAGCCGCCGGCAAGCCATCGGAGCGGTGGTGCTGCTGGCTCTGGTGGTCGGAGTGGAAGTGTTTGTGCATCTTGTTCCGCAACATCCGGAAGCAACGGATCTTACAGAAGAAATAGTACAAATAGCAGATACTCTGCAACGGAAACGCTATCGTTACACTTATGATACTGTTCATATCTGTCTGCGTCCTTTTGACCCGAATACGGCGGACTCTGTCACGTTGCGCCAACTCGGGTTGAAACGCTGGCAGGTGCGCAACCTGTTCAAATACAGAGCCGCAGGCGGTATGTATCGCAAAAATAGCGATTTCAAACGGCTATACGGAATGACGGACAGTATGTACAGGGCATTAGAGCCGTACATACGGATTGATACGATGCGTTTTGCCCGCCGAGACACTGTTCATCGAGATACCATTACACTGAAATATACGAGTGTAAAAAAGGACACTATTATCGAACTCAACAGTGCAGACACAACCGATTTACAATACATACGGGGAATCGGAAGCGGCATCGCCAAGCAGATTATACGCTACCGCGAGCAGTTGGGCGGGTACTATTCGCCCGAACAGATACGCGAGATAGAGTGTTTGCAGGAATACGACAGGGATACGCTCCTGCGTTTTTCCTTTGATTCAGTACTGCCGCACCTCACGGTGTGTGCCGATTCCATACAGCCTATACCCGTCAATCACAGCAGTGTTCGTCGTTTGCAACGCCATCCGTACTTGCGTTTTGAGCAAGCCAAAGCCCTCTATACTTTGCGGCGCAATCGTTTCAAACTACGTTCAATGGACGAATTGCACAGGCTTCCGGAATTTACAGAGCAGGATTTGGAACGGCTGCAACACTATCTGTCGTTTGAGCCATAGAGTCCGCTTGCAGACGGGCAGCACGACGGTTGAGGAAACGTCGGACACGGAGTGTGTTTTGATCGGCATAGCGTGCGGGGAAATCGATGATTTCAGGTGTGGTAACGAAGTCGGATTCCACGACATGGTCTTTACCTTGACGGACGATACGTACTTCATCATAGAGGGTACCGGTTTCCAAAAGAAAGGTACGCATAGTGAGAGTATCGGCTACTATATCCAGTACTTCATACATACGGTGTCCCGAACAGATACGCTCATCTCGGGGATTGACCTTGTTGAGATAGTATTTGGTGGCTGAATTGGTATTGACGAAAGGCAGACGGCGGCTGTAGTTGTGGTCGTGTCCCGCAAAGACGAGGTCTGCATGAGACAGGGGTTCACGGAACGTGAGATAGATCATCGGGTTTTGCCGTCCTGCGCCACAGGAGAACACAGGGTGGTGCATCATTACCACGACAAAGCGGTCCCCCGCTTCGTGTATTGTACGGTTGACCCACGTATTGACACGCGTGAAATGGTGCAAGGTCTGCAGTCCGTTGGTATCAATAACAATGAAACGCAAGCGGGGGAAATCGACATAATAGGTAGTGCCGATAAAGTCGGCAGGTCCGTTGGACGGTTGCGGAAAGGTTTCATACCAGAGAGGTGTGAGGGTGCGCCGAAGCCCTTTGCGATACTCGTGGTTGCCGGGACAGTTAAGAATAGGCAGTGAGTCGAAAACCGATCCTGACAGTTCGTGGTAGAGTAGTTGGAAATAGTAGAAATAGCCCCGATCAAGATAATCCCCTAATTGGGCATAGCAGTCGAGATGCGGCAGGCGGGCAGCAAGAGTGTCATAATCGGCACGGGAAAGCGAATTATGAACATCACCGAGCAACAGAATCTGCAACGTGTCAGGCGACAGCATATCTTGCCAACCGTCTGTGGTCTGCACGAAATCCGGCAGACTGTCCGCTGCAAAAGTCAGAAAATGATAGTCCAATGTGTCGGCTGTCCATTGCGGTTCTGCGGGGTTACCGAACCACGCCTGCCAACGCACGGCACACAATACGCCTCCTCCCGCAAGAAGGACGATAAATAAGGAGATAAGAATCCAACGACGCATTCCAATTTACAATTAACAATTAACATACAGAGTAAGGTGGATATGAGGTGGATATGTCCTGTGGATACCCTTTCATTGCGCACTGCACATTACGCCTATCCTAAACGCATCCTATAACGAATCACCCACGAATCACCCACGAATCACCCACTCTTTCTACTATATAGAGGTTATCACAAAGGGCAGCAATAGAGAAAAGAAAAGGCTGCCCACAAATTCAGGCAGCCTTTTGCAGAGTATGATTTAGAAGGGGAGGTCGCTGCTCTCGTCGCTGCCTGCAACGGCATCAAAAGAAGCCGTGTTCGCCGCAGGTGCGGGAGCAGGAGTCGCTGTTTGCGCCCCTTGCGGAGCCGCAGTCACAGCACCTTGCTGGACGCGCCATGCACGGATAGAAGTGTACCAGCGACCATTGAATTCGCGCGACTCGATGTCAAACGAAACTGTTACCACATCGTCTATTTTGCAGGGGTTGTTCTTGATGCGATCTTCTCCGAAAATCTCGAAGCACACTTTACGCGGGTACTGCTCCTGTGTTTCCAATACATACGACTGCACCTTCCACGGATTACCCGTCTTGCCGATGCCGCTTTGTTCAGGCAGTACCTGAATGATTTTTCCTACTATGTCCATTTTTAGTTGAGAGTTGAGAGTTGAGAGTTGAGAGTTGAAAGAAGTTGGAGAGTTGAGAGTTGAAAGTTGAAAGTTGAAAGAAAGATACATTCAACTCTCAACACTAAGCACTCCACCACATACGTTATTCGCCTTTGATGGCTGCTACACCGGGGAGAACCTTGCCCTCGATAGCCTCGAGCAATGCACCGCCACCGGTAGAGATGTAACTTACGCGGTCAGCGAGACCGAACTTGTTGATACAAGCCACACTGTCGCCACCGCCAATAAGCGAGTATGCCCCTTCGTCGGTAGCCTCGGCAATAGCCTCGGCAATAGCACGCGAACCTTCGGTGAAATTGTCGAACTCGAATACGCCTGCAGGACCGTTCCAAAGAATGGTCTTCGCTCCCTTGATAGCGGCAGCAAAAGCCTTGCGGCTCTCCGGTCCGGCATCCATACCTTCCCAGCCATCGGGTATGTCGTTGCTCGGGCATACTTTGGTGTGGGCATCGTTGGAGAAACTGTCTGCAATCACAGAGTCCGTACCCAGTACAAGATTGACGCCTTTTGCTTTTGCCTGTGCGATGATGTCAAGAGCCAGATCGAGTTTGTCGTCCTCGCAGATTGAGTTGCCAATCTTGCCGCCTTGTGCTTTGGCAAAGGTATAGGTCATACCGCCGCAGAGAATCAGGTTGTCCACCTTGTCCATCAGGTTTTCGATGATACCGATCTTGGTCGATACTTTCGAACCGCCCATGATTGCGGTGAAAGGATGCTTGATATTGTTGAGGATGTTGTCAACCGCAGCCACCTCTTTTTCCATCAGATAGCCGAGCATCTTGTTGTCGGCATCGAAATAGTCAGCAATAACTGCTGTTGAAGCGTGTTTGCGGTGGGCTGTACCGAAAGCGTCATTTACATAGCAGTCAGCATAACTTGCCAAAGTCTTGGCAAACTCTTTCTGACGTGCTTTCATCTCTTTGGCGGCTGCATCGTAAGCAGGGTCATTCTTGTCAATATCTACGGGTTTGCCTTCCTCTTCTGGGTAGAAACGCAGGTTTTCGAGAAGCAGGACTTCACCGGGCTTGAGGGCGTCTGCCTGTGCTTTTGCCTTTGCGCAGTCAGGAGCAAATTGCACCTTGACACCGAGTGCTTCCGAGACAGCGTCCACAATTTGGCTCAGACTGAGTTTTTTATTCACTTTGCCTTTGGGTTTGCCCATATGGCTCATAATGATAAGGGCACCACCTTGCTCCAAGATATGTTTGAGCGTAGGCAGAGCGCCACGGATACGGGTGTCGTCTGTAATTTTACCATTCTCATCAAGTGGCACATTGAAGTCCACACGAACAATCGCCTTCTTGCCAGCGAAATTGTAATCATTGATATTCATAATTGTATATTTTGGTTTATTAGTTGAGAAGTTGAGAGTTGTAAGAAGTCGGAAAGTTAGAAGTTTTCAGTTTTTGTCATTCCAATCGATGGAGTTGAGTCTGCCGCGATAGACATCGCTGAACGTTTGGTCTTGCTGCTCGCCGCCAAAGACATAGATGGCATTGTCGCGCACCATCACCGACTGTTTCTGTCGTGCGGTATAGGCTTCCGGAAGATGGTTTTTGGCAGTATCCGCAGCCGTCCAGTTGAGTCCTTCATCGTTGCTGACCAGTATCTCCCGTCCGAGATAGTGCATATCGGCGTCAACACCGCCGAACATCAGCAGTTGATGATTGTACCAGATAACGCTTGCTCCTGTAAGGTCGGTAAAGTTCGGCCGGTCTATTGAGAAATTCTGCATACGATAGCCCACAGCGGGTGAGTATTCCAGATTCCAGCGTGCATTAAGCACACAGCCATTCCCTGCACGCCCGCCAAGCACCATTGCCCGCGCCCGTCCTGCCGCATTTTCAAAACATACCGTTGCAAAGTCGCTTACAGGGAACGTTGTTTTCGGGCGCAAGTCAGTCAATTTCAGTTGATTGTCCTGCATTTTTGCCAATACCACCCCTTGCTTGTCTTCCGCAATTGCCCACACGGTATCGTTCCACGCCATCAGCATATTGATGATGCGGAAGTCCCTGCCTGAATAATCGGAAGCCGTCCAAACGAGTGCATCCGCCGAGGTATAAAGTGTGATGGAATCTGCATAATAGAGAGTATTGCCGTCCGAGATAATACGGCGGACATGGCATCCGTCCGGCAAGCCTGCCGGAGTCTGACCACTGCTCCATACATTGCCGTCTGTTGAGAGGCAAACCGATGTACGGAAGCCGTTGTTGCTGATTGACACAAATTGCTCACCGAGAGCCACTACACGTTGCTCGCTGTTATCTGTCAGCACCTGCGAGCAGAGTTGTTCCCAGTGGTATAAATCGGGATCCACTTGGTGTACGTATGCACGCAGTTCATAGACTTTGGTATTCGTACCATCCTGTGATTTTACCGTCAGGTACAGAGGCTGCCTGGTAAAATTGATTGTGTCAGAACCTCCCAAAACAATCGTAGTATCGGGTGTCTGCATTACAGCAGAACCGGGGGTGGCTGCAAAGGTAAATTTCGGCACCACCGAATCCAGCGAAGTGGCGTACGTAATAGAATCAGGGTTGTAGACCAGCCCTGTATCCAAGCGTTCCTCCACCTTGAACGTGGCAGCAGAAAGTCCGGGATAATCGCTGTCTGCGGAAAAACCAAAAGCGGTCAGTTGCGCAACCGAAGACTTCGTTGTTGAAGTTGTGGTATCTTTGCAACCAACCAAACCTATCACTATAAGCCCGATAACGGGTAAAAAATGTCTCATACTGTTATTTTAGGGCAAAATTAGTGCCATTTTTGCAAATATGCAAATAAAGTACTAAATTTGCACACTTTTTATTGACAATCCCTTTAGAAAATTCATAGAAACAGACTCTCCATCTATGCTTTTTGCCTCTCAACTACAAGATTTCAGACAACGCCTGCCTTGGAACGTCAGACGCAAGGAACAAAAGGTGTTGCGTTCCATCGTAGAGCAAAAACGCCGTATCTATCCCGCAGCCCGGGTCGCTGCCGACTCGCAGAGCATTGTAGAAAAAATAGAGCAGTCAGACCTGTTCCGCAATGCCCGTACGGTGTTGCTCTACTATCCTGTCCGCAATGAAGTGGATTTGCGTCCGTTGCTTGACAGATATCACGGCAGTAAGACCTTGCTGTTGCCTGTTGCACATCACTACTCGATGGAAGTCCGTCCCTACACGGGCGAGGAGTGTCTCAAAGAGGGTTATGCGTATATCCCCGAACCGCAAACACCCGCTTACACAGGCGCAATAGACCTTATTCTCGTTCCCGGTGTGGTCTTCGACCGTATGGGACACCGTATCGGGCGGGGAGGCGGCTATTATGACCGCTTTCTGAAAAAGCACAAGAAAGCTTACAAGTTGGGCATTGCATACGATTTCCAACTCAAACACCATAAGTTGCCACAGACATGGCGGGATCAACCTCTTGACGGAGTAGTTACTCCTCTGGAGACCATTGTATTGTAGGCTGTATCTCCTGTTCGTGTTTCAGACGCTTGTCGGTTTCCGCCGACAGGTGTTTCTCTGTCGGACGGTAATAGTAAATCAGTCCGTAGTTTTTGCAATGGCACAAACGATCGTATGGCAGCAGGTCTTTGTAATAGTCGTCCACCTGGTTCCAAATCTCCAAAATCAGGGCATCCGCTTTCTTGCGCATTTCCTCCATATCCCCAGCCACACGCGTGGTGGTCTTCTTGTGCATTGTATGGTTGATCTGATGTTCTTTGAAGATGTCGTAATGCACTTTCACCTTGTTAATGGCGGGATTGTATATTGGGAAACCGCCCATCTGCGTCCGTTTCTGTTCGCCGTTGATGATATTCTCGCCCCACACAAGCAAGTCCTCTTCGCTGCTCAGATCCGGCACAATATGGTTGTTGGGGTCCAAACCGTACAACTCTTTCTGTTCGCGTTTGATTTCCCCGCGTATTACAGACATATTCAGCACTTGGATAAAATGCGAGATATACATCCGTGCATTTTGCACTACGTGCCGATATTTCTTGTTGGCAGCAACGCGCGACTGGAAATTATCGTGGTATTGCATAACCATATTCTCGAACTGCATCAGGAAGCGTTGTGCTTCGCTCAAAGTCTTGTATTTCAGCACCTGCTCTGTAAAATCCGCCTCGCTGGCACGCAGCACGGCAGTCTGCAAGGCTGTCAGCCGCGCCTGATCGGTATTGGGTAGTCGTCTGTAGGGCATTTCGATTAACAATTAAAAATTAACAATTAATATGCGGGGGGGTACGCAAATTATGAATTATGAATTGCGTACTTGGAGTTTCTCTGCCAGACTGCGCAGTTGCTCTGTAGCAGCGTTTTGCGGCAGGGTATCCAGTTGCGTCAATGCTTCACGGGTATGCAGTTGCATCACCGATTCGCACACTTCACGTGCGCCTGTACGTGTATAGATGTCTGTTACCGCCCGGATTTTCCCGTCAGTTCTGTCAGTTGTTTCCAACCAACGCTCCAATTCCGCACGGGTCTCATCGTCTGCACGCTGCAATGCGGTAAGAAGCATATAGGTCTTTTTGTTGGAACATATATCCCCCCCGATGGTTTTGCCGAATGTCTTCGGGTCGCCATAGACATCGAGGATGTCGTCTTGTATCTGGAATGCCAGACCGATATTGATGCCAAATTCATAGAGTGCTTGCTGTTGAGATTCATTTGCTCCGGCGATATACGCACCAATCTGCAATGCCGCAGCCGGCAGCACCGAAGTCTTGAGACGGATCATGTGCATATATTCCTCTATTGACACCTGATTGCGGGTCTCAAATTCCATATCATACTGTTGTCCTTCGCAGATTTCCGTTGCCATCTTGTTGAACAGTCGCAGTGTTTGCGGCAGTCGGTCGGCAGGCACGTTGCCCAGCAACTTGTATGCCTCAATCAGCATCTGATCGCCTGAAAGTATTGCCGTATTGTCGTTCCACCGCACATGCACCGTCGGACGTCCGCGTCGGACAGCTGCCTTGTCCATTACATCATCGTGCAGCAGCGTAAAATTATGAAACACTTCTATTGCCAATGCCGCCGGCATTACCTCCTCCGATTTGCCACCGAATATCTGTGCCGCCAGCAAGACCAACTGCGGACGCAAGCGTTTGCCACCTGATGCGAGGGTGTATTCGATAGGTTCGTACAGTCCGTACGGTTTGCGCTTCCAATCCAACGCCTTTATGGCCTGCTCAATATCAATCATATCATTACGCATTTTCAATGATGTCTGTCAGCACATCCTTTATATCCAATCCAGCGGCACGCACTTGCTGCGGGATAAAGGATGTAGCCGTCATACCCGGTGTGGTGTTGATTTCCAACAGATTGATGGTTTGATTATCATCGGTCAGGATATAGTCCGTGCGGATGATACCGTGGCAACCAAGTATGTCGTATATATGCAAAGTAAGAGCCTGCACGCGGTCGCGCACCTCGTCGGGAATACGTGCGGGGGTAATCTCGTCCACTTGCCCTTTGTATTTGGCATCATAGTCGAAAAATTCATTCTTGGTAACCACCTCCGTTATAGGGAACGCCACGGTTTTGCTCTTGGTCTTATATACGCCGCAGGTGATTTCCGTACCTTTCATAAACGCTTCACAAATCACCTCATCGCCCTCTTGGAACGCCCGTTCTATAGCAGGTGTCATCTGCTCTACGGTCTTCACTTTGGTACAGCCGAAACTTGACCCTCCCACGTTGCTTTTTACGAAGCAGGGCAAGCCGATTTTGTTTACAATCTCTTCATCGGAAGGGCGTTTCATTGTCTTGCGCAAGAGGATACTCGGCGAGATGCGGATACCGAAATCCTGCAGATAGTGGTTGCAGGTGTATTTGTTGAATGTTACCGCCGCAGCCAGCACGCCGCAACACGAATAGGGTATGCCGAGCATATCCAGATAGCCCTGCAAACGTCCGTTCTCGCCGGGTGTACCGTGAATGGTGATATAGGCATATTCCAACTGTGTTTTCTTTCCGTTGCAGGTAAACGAGAAATCGTTTTTGTCAATCGGTGCGGCAACCACGGTCTGCCATTGTCCATTCTCCAGTTTCCATTCTACCGCCGCTTGCCAGTCGCTTCCGCGAAGGGTTACAATGGTAATGTTGTAGCGTTCTTTGTCCATAAAAGAGTACAGCCCCGCCGCACTCCTGAGCGACACATCGTGTTCCGAACTGTCTCCACCTGCCACTATGGCGATATTTCGTTTCATTGTTCTCACAAATTATATATTCAGCCTGCAAAATTACATTTTTTTTCTCATATATGCAAATCGAATACACCATGCGTTGTATGATGCATAATCATTGCATAAAAGATGAATATTATGCATAAAAGATGCATACAAAGGCCGCCTAAAAGCCAATTCTTTCTACGTCCTTTCTACGTCCTTTCTA